>CAYNUZ010000078.1:0-9588 GCA_964400385.1 uncultured bacterium
AGAGCCGCGCACGGTGGGCGCGGCGAACGGCCCCGGCCCCCTTCCCCCGCCTCGGTTCGCGCCGGTCAGTTCCGGGTGTGCCTAGAAGAGCTCGGTGGAGCCGGGGGGACGCTTGCCGAAGCGGGTGCGGGCCAGCGGGGTGGCCTTGCGGCCCTGCGCGGTGCGCATCAGGAAGCCGGCCTGGATGAGGAAGGGCTCGTAGAAGTCCTCGACCGTCTCGGGATCCTCGCCCGCCGCGATCGCCAGCGTCTTGAGGCCCACCGGGCCGCCGCCGTACCGGTTCACCAGCAGGTCCAGCAGCGCGCGGTCCATCTCGTCCAGCCCGTCGCGGTCCACGCCGATCTCCGCGAGCGCCTGCTCCACCACCGCCACCGTCACGCGCGGCGCCGCGCCCGCCCCGCCGGCCGCCTGGGCGAAGTCGCGGGAGCGCTTGAGCAGGTGGTTGATCAGGCGGGGCGTGCCGCGGGCGCGCGAGGCCAGCTCCGTGGACGCCGCGGGGTCCAGCACGCACCCCAGCTTGGCCGCGGAGGCGTTGGCGATCGTGACCAGCTCGGCGGGCGTGTACGGCTCCAGCCGCAGGACCAGCCCGAACCGGTTGCGGAAGGGCGCCGCCAGGGCCCCCAGGCGCGTCGTGGCGCCGATCATCGTGAACCGCTCCACGGGCATCCGCAGCATGCGGGCGCTGGCGCCCTTGCCCACCGCCACGTCGATGCGGAAGTCCTCCAGCGCCGGGTACAGCAGCTCCTCCACCGGCTTGCGCAGCCGGTGGACCTCGTCCACGAACAGCACCTCGCGCGCCTTCACGTCGTTGAGCTGCGCCAGCACGTCCGCGCCGCGCTCCAGCGCGGCCCCCGAGGTCACGTGCAGCCCCACCCCCAGCTCCTCCGCCACGATCATCGCCAGCGTGGTCTTGCCCAGCCCCGGCCCGCCGTGCAGGAGCACGTGGTCGAGCGACTCCCCCCGGGCCCTGGCGGCCTTGAGGGCGGTGCCGAGCACCTTCTTGACCCGCTCCTGCCCCACGTACTCCGCCAGCGCGCGCGGCCGCAGGACGTTCTCGAACGGCTCGTCCCGCTCCTCGCGCAGCGCCAGGATCGGCGAAGGAGCCGGCTTCTTCCCGGGCCGCGGCATCAGCGCCTGACCGCCATGCGCACGAGCGCCTCAAGATCCGCGTTCCCGGCCTTCGCCACCACCCGCGCCGCCCGGGTCTTCGCCTCCGCCGGGGAGAGCCCGAGGGCCTCGAGCGCGGTCCGCAGCTCCGTTTCCACAGACGCCGGCGCGACCGGCGCCCCGCCGGTGCGCGCCAGCCACCGGGCGATCTTCGCGCGCATCGCCGGGCCGACGCCCGGGATCGCGGGCAGCGACTTCGCGGCGCCCGTGAGCTCGTCGTAGGCCGGCAGGAGCCGCAGCGCGGTGACCGCCCCGACGCCGGGGATCGCGTGCAGCCGGTCGAACTTCGCGCGTTCCGCCGCGTCCCGGAATCCGACCAGCCGGACCGCGCGCGCCTGGATGTCCAGCCGCACCGGCAGCGTCACGCGCGTGCCGATCATCGCCCGGAAGCGCGCCGGCTCGTGGACGCGCAGCCGCAGGCCGAGGCCGGCGGCCTCCAGGACGACGCCGTCGTCGTCCGCGCTGACGAGGGTGCCCGTGACGTACTCGATCACGTCTTCGTCCCCTGCCGGCTCGAGACCAGGTGGCAGTACGCGATGGCCAGCGCGTCCGCCGCGTCGTCGGGCTGCGGGAGCGCGTCGAGCCGCAGCAGCTTCTGTACCATGAACGCGACCGCGGCCTTGTCCGCGCGCCCGTCCCCCGTCACGGCGATCTTCACCTCGTTGGGGGTGTACTGCGCCAGCCCCACCGGCGACCCGGCGGCCGCGAGGAGGATCACGCCCTGCGCCTGCCCGACCGCGATCGCGGTCCGCGCGTTCTTGGTGAAGAAGAGGCGCTCCATCGCCAGGGTGTCCGGGCGGTACGCGCGCAGGAGGCCGGCCACCGCCTTGTGGAGCACCCGCAGCCGCTCGGGGAACCGCATCGCCGGTTTCGTGCGCACGCAGTCGTAGTGGAGGCTGCGGTAGACGCCGCCCTCCCGCGTGACGACCGCGACCCCCATGGACGCCGTGCCGGGATCGATCCCGAGGACCACGCGGCGCCGCGCCGGGGCCGCGGCCTCAGGCGTCGGAGAATTCCGCCGGGCCATCGCCCGCCCGCAGGAGGACCTTGAGCTCGTGCAGGAGGTTCATCGCCTCGAGCGGGGTCAGCGTGTCCACCTCCGCGTCCTCGAGCCGCCGCCGCACGGGATCGGGCAGCGGGCCGAACAGGGGGAGCTGGCCGTCGGGCGCGGGCGCCACGGGCGCCTTGCGGCCGCGCTCCAGCTCCTCGAGCAGCGCGCGCGCCCGGGTAATCACCGGGGCGGGCAGGCCGGCGAGCCGCGCCACCTGCACCCCGTAGCTGCGGTCGGCGCGGCCCGGGACGATCTTATAGAGGAACACCAGCTCGGACTTCCATTCCCGCACCAGCACGTTGTAGTTCCGGATGCCAGGAAACTCGTCGGCGAGCTGGGTGAGCTCGTAGTAGTGCGTGGCGAAGAGCGTCTTGGCGCCCAGGGTCCGGACGATGTGCTCGATGATCGCCCAGGCGATCGAGATCCCGTCGTACGTGCTGGTGCCCCGCCCCACCTCGTCGAAGATCAGCAGGCTGTGCTCGGTGGCGTGGTGCAGGATGTGCGCGACCTCGGTCATCTCGACCATGAAGGTGGACTGGCCGCGGGCCAGCCGGTCGGAGGCGCCGATCCGGCAGTAGATCCCGTCCACGACCCCGATCCGGGCCTCATTCGCGGGCACGAACGAGCCGGCGTGGGCCATCAGGGTCAGGAGTGCCGTCTGCCGCATGTACGTGGACTTCCCCGCCATGTTCGGGCCGGTCACGACCAGCAGGTGCTCCTGCCAGGGCGCGAGCCGGACGTCGTTGCCCACGAACGTGTCCTGGAGGCGCTCCAGCACCGGGTGCCGCCCCTCGGTGATCTCGATCACGCCCGCGGGGTCGATCCGGGGCCGGACGTACCCGTACCGGGCCGCGGCCTCCGCCAGTGCGGCCAGCGCGTCGAGCGATGCCACGAGCCGCGCGGTGGAAAGGATCGGCTCGATCCGCCCCGCCGCCTCGGCGCGCAGCGCCGCGAACAGCTCCTGCTCGAGCGCCGCCAGCCGGTCCTGGGCCCCCAGGATCTCCCCCTCGAGTTTCTTGAGCTCCGGGGTGATGTACCGCTCGGCGTTGGCCACCGTCTGCTTGCGGACGTACTCGGGCGGGGCGAGGTGGGCCTTGCTTTTCACGATCTCGATGAAGTACCCGAAGACGCTGTTGTACTGGACCTTGGGCGACTCGATGCCGGTCCGCGCGCGTTCCCGCCCCTGGATGGCCAGCCGGTGGTCCTTTCCGTGGCCCGCGAGCGCGCGCAGCTCGTCCACCCGGGGATCGTAGCCGTCGCGCAGGATGCCTCCCTCCCCGACGGCCAGCGGCGGCTCATCCACCAGTGCCCGGACCAGGTGGGCGCGCAGCTCCGGCAGGTCGTCGAGCCCGCCGGCATGGTCGGCGAGGAGCCCGGCCGCGCCCGCGTCGGTGAGCAGCGTGCGCAGGTGCCCGACCACCTCGAGGGTGGCGCCCAGCGCCGCCAGGTCCCGCGGCGAGGCGGAGAGGCTGCCGATCCGCGCGCCGATCCGCTCGAGGTCGGCGCACCGCGCCAGCAGCCGCCGGACCTGGTCCCGGTCCTGCGCGCGCTCGACAAACCACTCGACCGCATCCAGCCGGTTCAGGATGTCCCCGGCCAGCCGCAGCGGCCGCAGCAGCCACTGCCGGAGCATCCGCCCCCCCATGGCCGAGGCGGAGAGGTCGAGGGTGGAGAGCAGGGTCGGCGACCCGTCCCGCCCGCGGGGACCGTCCACGACCTCGAGCGCCTCGAGCGTGAACGGGTCCAGCCGCACGAAGGAGCCGCGGGTGTAGGTGGTGAGGTGGCCCAGGTGCGCCAGGCCGGCCTGGTGCGTGCGGTGCAGGTAGGCCAGGAGCTGCGCCGCCGCCTGCTGGAGCGCCGGCCGGTCCTCGCACCCGAAGGCCGCGAGCGAGGCGACCTTGAAGTGCCGCAGCAGGTCCTCCCGCGCCTGCGCCGGGGCGGGCTGGTCGGGCACCCGGGTCACCGGGATCCCCGCGGGCGCGCCGGCCTCCGCCGCACCGCCGGTGAGCAGGCACTCGGCGGGATGCAGCCGCAGCAGCTCGTCGTGCAGCTCGGCCTCGGCGGCGGGACCCGCGAAGCCCGTCACCATGAACTCGCCGGTCGAGACGTCCACCGCGGCCAGCCCGGTCTCGGCGGGGGTCCGGACGACCGCCGCCAGGTAGTTGTTGGTCCGTTCGTCCAGCAGGTCGCTCTCGGTCAGCGTGCCGGGGGTCAGGATGCGCACCACGCCCCGCTTGACGAGGCCCTTCACGGCCCGCGGGTCCTCGAGCTGCTCGCACAGCGCGATCTTCTCCCCCAGCTTGAGGAGCTTGGCGATGTACGCCTGCGCGCTGTGGAACGGCACGCCGCACATCGGCGCCTTGTCGTCGCCGCCGCTCGCCCGCGCCGTGAGCGTCAGCCCGAGGATGCGGGACGCCCGCTCGGCGTCGTCGAAGAACATCTCGTAGAAATCGCCCAGCCGGAAGAAGAGGAGGCAATCCTGGTGCCGGGACTTGAGCTCCCAGTACTGGCGCATCATGGGGTTGAGGCTTGCGCTGAGCAAAAAGGTGGTTCCCGCGCAGGATTGTATCAAACGGCCGTTGGCCGTATACTATCCCGCCAATGACGGGCCGGCGACCGACCTCCGGCCGATTCCCCGAAAAGGAGACGCGATGAAGGAAGCCAACACCGTGGAAGAGCTGAAGCAGGCCCTGGCCGGCGCCGTCGAGTTCGGCGGCGGCACCGTGAAGGTGCTCGACTGGAACGCGACCCGCGAGCGCGCGGTGGATGCGCTGGCCTGGACCGTGGCCTTCACCGGGAACGCGGACGCGCGGAACACCGCGGCCTGGCTCATCCGCGAGCTGGCGCGGCAGGCGGGCAACGGCCCGGCCTCCATCAACGACGTCTACCTCGCCCGCGGCGCCGGCAAGGTCCCGGCCACCTTCACCGTCCCGGCCATCAATATCCGGGCGTTCGCGTACTACTTCGCCCGCGCGATCTTCCGGGCCGGCAAGGCCCAGGAGGCCGGCGCGATCCTGTGCGAGCTGTCCCGGTCCGAGATGGGCTACACCGGCCAGACCCCCCAGGGCTACGTCTCGAGCATCCTGGCGGCGGCCCTGCGCGAGGGGTATCCCTGGCCGGTCTTCATCCAGGGCGACCATTTCCAGATCAACGCCAAGAGCTTCGCCAAGGACGCCAAGGCGGAGATCGACGGCCTGAAGAAGCTCTCCCGCGAGGCCATGGAGGCCGGGTTCTACAACATCGACCTCGACACCTCGACGCTGGTGGACCTCTCCAAGCCCGACCTCAAGGGGCAGCAGGAGCTGAACTGCTCCCAGTGCGCCCTCCTCACCCAGTTCGTCCGCGAGCACCAGCCCAAGGGCGTGATGGTGTCGCTGGGCGGCGAGATCGGCGAGGTCGGCGGCAAGAACTCGACGGTCGAGGAACTGACGGCGTTCATGGACGGGTACCAGGCCCTCCTGCCCAAGGGCATGGTCGGCCTGTCCAAGATCAGCGTCCAGACCGGGACCGCCCACGGCGGCGTGGTGATGCCCGACGGCACGATGGCCCAGGTCAAGGTGGACTTCGACACGCTGGGCAAGCTCTCCGAGGCCGGCCGGACGAAGTACGGCATGGCCGGCGCGGTGCAGCACGGCGCCTCGACGCTCCCGATGGAGCTGTTCGACAAGTTCCCCCAGGTCGGGACCTGCGAGATCCACCTGGCCACGGAGTTCCAGAACATCCTCTACGAGCACCCCAAGTTCCCGGCGGAGCTCAAGAAGGAGATCTACGCGTGGCTGGACAAGGAATGCGCGTCCGAGCGGAAGGCCGGCGAGTCCGAGACCCAGTTCTATTACAAGACCCGCAAGAAGGCCCTCGGGCCGTTCAAGCGCCAGCTCTGGAGCCTGCCGGACGGGGTCCGGGACGAGCTCACCGCGGCCCTGCAGGCCAAGGTGGACACCCTCTTCCGGAAGCTGAGTATCGGCGGGACGGGGCCGCTCGTGAAGCCCTACGTCAAGGTGTCCGACACGCCGGTTCCCATGCCGGCGCATTCGGGCAAAGCGGAACATTTCGAGGGCGACGACTAACAGCCTCCGCCGGCCCCCTGCGATGGCAGGGCGGCCGGCGTTCGGCCGCTTCCTCAGCCTGGGCGCGGTCATGCTCTGCGCCGGCTGCCTCCCCAACAACCCGTACCCCGCGGCCGAGTGGAACGAGAACGTCGAGTACGGCTCCTACGCCGAGCCGCCCAAGACGCTTGATCCGGCGATTTCCTACTCTTCCGACGAGTATGCGCTCCTCGGGCTGATCTACGAGCCACCGCTCGGTTACCACTACCTCAAGCGGCCGTATGAGCTGATCCCGCTGACCGCGGCCGCCATGCCGCGCGCGCGGCCGCTGGGACGCGACCACCGGCCGCTGCCGGACGGCGCCCAGGACGCCGACATCGCGTACACCGCGTACGACATCACGCTCCGGCCCGGCATCCGGTACCAGCCGCATCCGTGCTTCGCCCCGGAGGCGGCCACGGAGGACGTGTCCCGGTACGACGACCTCACCGCCTTCCGGCACACGGGCACCCGGGAGCTCGTCGCGGCGGACTACGTCACCGGCATCAAGCGGCTCGCCGACCCGACGCTCAACCCCAACTGCCCCATCCTGCCGATGATGGCGGGGTACATCGAGGGGCTCGGCGCGTACGCGGCGGCCCTGCGCCATGACCTCGACGCCGAGCGGGCCCGCCGCCGGGCCGCCGCCGGCCCGCTGTACAGCGCCGTGCAGGACGAGCGGGCCCGCCCGATCGTCCTGGACCTGGACCGGCATCCGCTCACGGGCGTGCGCGCGCTGGACGCGCGCACCTTCCGGCTGGTGATCCGCGGGCGGTATCCCCAGATCCTGTACTGGCTGGCCATGCCGTTCTTCGCCCCCGTCCCGCGGGAGGCGCTGGCCTTCTACGCCCGCCCGGAGCTCATCCGGCGCAACCTCACGCTGGAGCGCTTCCCCGTCGGCACGGGGCCGTACCGGATGGACACGTACCAGCCGAACCGCCTGATCGTGCTGGCGCGCAACGAGAACTTCCACGACCAGCGGTACCCGCGCGAGGGCGAGCGGACTGACCGGGCCCGCGGCCTCCTCGCGGATGCCGGGAAACCGCTCCCCTTCATCGACCGGATCGTCCGCGTGATGGAGAAGGAGTCCATCCCCCGGTGGCTCAAGTTCCAGCAGGGCTACTACGACGCGTCCGGCGTCCCGTCGGAGAGCTTCGACCAGGCCGTCCAGTTCTCCCCGCAGGGCGCGGTCGAGCTCTCGTCCCGGTTCCGCGACCAGGGCATGCGCATGGAGACCGAGGTCCAGCTCGCGACGTACTACTTCGCGTTCAACATGCTGGACGACATCTTCGGAGGCTACACCGATGCGAAGCGCAAGCTCCGGCAGGCGGTGGCCATCGCGGTGGATACCGAGGAGCGGATCCAGATCTTCTACAACGGCCTCGGGTATGCCGCGCAGGGCATCCTCCCGCCGGGGCTGGTCGGGCACGAGGACGGGCCCGGGGGCATCGATCCGTCCGTCTACACCTGGGACGCGAAGGCGCGGGCCCCCCGCCGCCGGCCGCTGGCGGACGCGAAACGCCTGCTGGCCGAGGCGGGGTATCCGGGCGGCCGCGACCGGCAGGGCCGGCCGCTGGAGCTCAAGTTCACCAACGCGTGGAACGACCCGGAGCACGCGCCGGTGATCCGGTGGCTCGCCCAGAAGCTGGACGCGATCGGCGTCCGGCTCGTCGCCGACACCACCGACTACAACCGGTTCCAGGAGAAGGCGCTGCAGGGCAACTACCAGTTCCTCGCGTGGGGCTGGTTCGCGGACTATCCCGACCCGGAGAACTTCCTCTTCCTCCTCTACGGGGCGAACGGGAAGGTGAAGCACCAGGGCGAAAACGTCAGCAACTACGACAGCCCGGAGTACAACGCGGTCTTCCAGCGGCTCCAGGTGATGGAGAACGGGCCGGAGCGGCTCGCGCTGATCCGCCGCGCGAACGCGCTCCTCCACCGCGACGCGCCCCTCATCTGGGGCTTCCACCCCGTGACGATCGGCCTGTACCAGCCGTGGATCACCAACACCAAGCCGCACGGGGTGGCCAACGACACCATGAAGTACCTGCGGCTCGACCCCGCGGCGCGGGCCGCCGCGCGCGCGAAACGGAACCGGCCGGTGGTCTGGCCCGTCGCGGCGGCGCTCCTGCTTGCGGCGGCGGTGGGGGTCCCAGTCGCGCGGGCCGTGGCCCGCCGGGCGGGCGCCTGATGGGCCGGTACCTCGTCCGCCGGCTGCTGGCCGCGATCCCGATCCTGGTCGGGGTCAACGTCATCACCTTCGCCCTGTTCTTCCTGGTCAACCCCCCGGAGCGCATGGCCCGGCGGATGCTGGGCGAGAAGAACGTCTCCCCCGCGCAGGTCCAGGCCTGGCTGCGCGACCACGAGTACGACCTGCCGGTCTTCCTGAACCTGCACGAGCGGGGCGCCGGGATCGTCACCCGGACCATCTTCTTCCGGAAGTCCGTCCCGCTCTTCTGGTTCGACTTCGGCGAGTCGGACCGCAACCACATCGCGATCACCGAGGAGATCGGCAAGCGCATGGGCCCGAGCCTGGCCTTCACCGTCCCCACGTTCGTGCTGGAGCTGGCAATGTATCTCACGGCGGCGATGCTGATCGCCTACGTGCGGGGCACCGTGGCGGACACCTGGGCGCTGGTGGCGTGCGTCATCCTGATGTCGGTCTCCGCCCTCTTCTACGTGGTCGGGGGCCAGTGGGTGCTGGCCAAGACCCTGCGCTGGGTGCCCATCTCCGGGTACGCCCCCGGCGCGGCGGCTTGGCGGTTCGTGGTCCTGCCGGTGCTGGTGGGCCTCGCCGCGGGGGCG
Organism: uncultured bacterium; assembly: GCA_964400385.1. Lineage (GTDB taxonomy): Bacteria > Oederibacteriota > CAKKQC01 > CAKKQC01 > CAKKQC01 > CAYNUZ01. The sequence continues at coordinate 9,109 of CAYNUZ010000078.1, forward strand.
GGCGGGAGCATCCGGTTCTACCGGACGATCTTCCTGGAGGAGCTCGGCAAGGACTACATCCGGACCGCGCGGGCCAAGGGGCTCGCCGAGGAGGTCGTCCTCTTCAAGCACGCGCTCAAGAACGCGATGCTGCCGATCCTGACCAGCGAGGTGTCCGGCATCCTCTTCCTGTTCACCGGCAGCCTGATCCTCGAGAACTTCTTCGGGATCCCCGGGCTGGGGAACTACGTGATCACGGCGATTGACGCGCAGGATTTCGGCGTGGTCCGCGCGATGACCTACCTGGGATCGGTGCTCTTCATCGCCGGGCTCGTCCTGACCGACCTCAGCTACACGCTCGTGGACCCGCGGGTGCGCCTCGAATGAGCCCGGCCATGGCCGGCAACCTGGTCGTCCTGGCCCTGGGCCTCGCGGGGGCGTGGGGGTACCGCCGGGCGGCGCGCCGGGTGCTGTGGCGCGAGGCGTGGCGCCAGCTCGCGG
>CAYNUZ010000079.1:0-9558 GCA_964400385.1 uncultured bacterium
GGGCGCACACCAGGCCCGCAAGCCAGGCAAGGGCGGGGATGGGCACGACCGGCCGGGGGACCGTGAAGCCGCCGGGCCGGGGGGTCGCCGTACGGCCGCCGCCTCCGCGTGGCCCGCGAGGTCCCGGAGCAGGTGCTCGAGCGCGGCCTTGAGGTGCGGCCCCACGGCCGCCAGCTCGGCCCGGTGGAGCCCGGCCAGCCGGGCCAGGACCCGCTCACCCGCCGGCGTGAGGGCGAGGTGCACCTCGCGGTGGTCGGCATCGGCCCGGCGGCGGGTCACGAACCCCCGCATCTCCAGCCGGCCGGTCAGCGCCACCGCGCTGTGGTGGCGGATGAGGAGGCGGCCGGCCAGCGCCCCGATGGTCGGCGTCGCGCCCTCCGGCAACCCCTTCAGCGCCAGCAGCGCCTGGTACTGGCGGGGCGGCAGGCCCGCCTGACGCAGGGCCCGCTCGCTGAAGGCCAGGAAGCTGCGCAGGCCGAACCGGAACTGGGCCAGCGACCGGTAGTCGCGCAACTCGAGCGGGCGGGGCTCCTGAGGCATGGGTCAATATATCGTATTACGATATGTTGCTACAAGCCCCGGGCGACAGCGGATGGCGGTGGCCGGATCAGGCCGGGCGGGGGCGGCGGACGAGGAGGGCCACGCCGGCGAGCGCGCCGGCGAGGCTGAGGAGCTGGGAGACCGAGAGGCTGGCCAGCGTCGGGCCGCGCGGGTCGTCGCGCAGCATCTCGATGGTGAACCGGATGACGGCGTACGCCGCCAGGAACCAGCCCCACACCCGGCCGCGGCGGTCGGCGGGAGGCGCCGGGACCCGGAGCAGGACCAGGCCGAGGATGGTCGCGGCGGCCAGTTCGTAGAGCTGGGTCGGATGCCGCGCCACGCCATCCCCCAGCCCCGGGAACACCAAGCCCCACGCCACCGGCTTGCCGTAGCAGCACCCGTTGAGGAAACAGCCGAGCCGGCCGAGCGCGAGCGAGAACGCCATGCCCGGGGCCACCATGTCGCAGTATCCGAGGAACGGCAGCCCCCGCCGCCGCACCCAGAGGATTGCGCCCACCACGCCCCCGATCACCCCGCCGTAATAGACGAACCCGCCCCGCAGCATCGGGATGATGGCGCTCCACCCGCCGGCCAGCGCCTCACGGCTCGCGACCAGGTACAGGAGCTTGGACCCGACCAGCCCGGCGACCAGCACCGGGATCGCGCTGTCGTGCATCTGGTCGGCGGTGAACCCGAACGCAGGCGCGCGGCGGGCGCTGACCTGGATGCCCACGATGAACGAAACCGCCATCATGAGGCCGTACGCATAGAGCGTGACCGGCCCGAGCTCGATCAGGATCGGGTGCACCGGGGCCTACGCTTCCTTCACCCGCCAGAAGGTCCAGAGCAGGAGCGCGACGCCCACGGTGATGGCGGAGTCGGCCACGTTGAATGTCGGGTAGTGGTACGGCCCGAACCAGACGTCGAGGAAGTCCACCACCTCGCCCCACCGCAGCCGGTCAATGAGGTTCCCCGCGGCCCCGCCGAGCACCAGCCCGGTCACGATCCAGCCCCCGGGGAGGTCGCGGGCGTCCGCCATGATCCGGCGCAGGACCACCACCGCCACGACGATCGTGACGAGGAAGAACGGCAGCCGCCACTTCCAGGCCACGTCGGCCAGCAGCCCGAACGCGACCCCCGGGTTGCGGACGTAGACCAGCTTGAAGAACCCGTCAATGATCCACCGCCCCTCGCCGATGAGGAAGGTCTGGCGCACGAGCCACTTGGAGAGCTGGTCCGCCACGACCACCACCGCCCCGACCGCCCCCGCCTTCAGCCCCCAGTGCGGGGCCGCCTCCCGGCTCACCGGGAGATGTGGTGCTGCTGGAGGAACTGGTCCACTTCCTTGCCCACCAGCTTGGAGAGCTGGTTGACCACGGGGATCATGTCGAAGACCTTGAGCAGGTGGTAGACCGTCCAGGTGAGCAGCGCCAGCGCCACCGCCCCCATCAGCCCGCCGCCGACGAACAGCCCCACGCCGCGGGACAGCCCCGCCAGGAAGTGCGTCCAGAGCAGCTTGCCCGGCTTCTGCGTGACCTCGACGAACTCGGCCATGTTGGTCTGCTCCAGGCGGATGGCCAGCTTGAGGACGTTGGCGTTGAGCGCCTCGAGCAGCCGCTCGTTGAGCTCCGGTTTGGGGGCCGGGGGCGGCGGGGGCGGGACGGGGACTTCCGGTTCGCTCATGGCGCGCCCGCTCCTTGTACCACGCCCGCGCACCGGCCGCAGAGGTCCGGATGGGACGCCAGCGAGCCCGTGTCGGGTTTGACCAGCCAGCACCGGCCGCACTTGGCGCCCTCGGGCTTGCCCACCGCCACGGCCACCGCCCCGTCGCCGGCCGCCACCACCACCTGCGAGACGTTGAGGAGCTCGGGCAGGTGCGGGGCGAGCTTCGCCAGCCAGTCGCCCCCGCCCGTGAGCGTTACCCGCGACTCAAGCTGGGACGCCACCGTGCCGGCCTGCCGGGCCGCTTCCACGCCGTGGAGCACCGCCTCGCGCAGGTCCGCCACCCGCTTCCAGTCAGCCGCCGCCGCCGGATCGGCCGGCGCCGCGGCGGGCCACTCGGTCAGGTGCACCGTCCCCCGGCCCCGCTGGAGGGCGGCGGGCGCGTGCTGCCAGGCCTCGTCGGCGGTGAACGGGATGAAGACCGCCAGCATCCGCACCAGTGCGGCGAACGTCTCGGCCAGTACCTGCTGGGCCGCGCGCCGGCCGGGGTCGTCGGCCCGCGAGGCGTACAGCCGGTCCTTGAGCAGGTCGAGGTAGAAGGCGGACAGGTCCACCACGCAGAACTGGTGCAGCCGGGCGAACGCGGGGTGGAACCGGTACTCGTCCAGGTCGGCGGTGACGTCCCGCACCAGGTCCGCCAGCCGGGCGCGCATCCACCCGTCCACCGGCCGGTCGCTGCCCGCGGGCGCGGGCCCCGCGTAGTCCGCGAGGTTGCCCAGCAGGAACCGCAGGGTGTTCCGCAGCTTGCGGTACGCGTCCACGATCCGGTCCATGGACTCCGCGGACACCCGCATGTCGTTGTACACGTCCTCGGACAGGGCCCAGACCCGCATGACGTCCGCGCCCCACCGGTTGACCGCGTCCTCCAGCGAGACCACGTTGCCGAGCGATTTCGACATCTTCTCCCCGACCGGGTCCAGCACCCAGCCGTGCGTCATCACCGCCCGGTAGGGCGGCTCGCCGTGCAGGGCCATCGAGGAGAGCAGCGACGACTGGAACCACCCGCGGAACTGGTCGCCCGCCTCCAGGTACAGGTCGGCCGGCCAGTGCAGCTCCGGCCGCGCGCGCACCACCGAGGTGTGCGTCACGCCCGAGTCGAACCAGACGTCCAGCGTGTCGGCCTCCTTCCGGAACGACCGGCCGCCGCAGTGCTCGCACCGGGTCCCGGCAGGCAGCAGCGCGTCCGCCTCCTTGCGCCACCACACGTCCGCGCCGTCCTGCGCCACCCAGTCGCGCACCGCGTTCACGCTCGCCTCGGTGGCCAGCACCCCGTTGCACGCCGTGCAGTAGAAGACCGGGATCGGCACGCCCCAGACCCGCTGCCGTGAGATGCACCAGTCGGGCCGCTGGTCGATCATCTTTCCCAGCCGCCCGGTGCTCTTCTCGGGAAACCACCGCACGTTCTTCGTGGCCTCGACGCTGCGGGCCTTGAGCTGCCGGTGCTCCAGCGAGATGAACCACTGCTCGGTCGCGCGGAAGATCACCGGGTTCTTGCACTTCCAGCAGAAGGGGTACGAGTGCTCGAGCACGCCCTCGTGCAGCAGCGCGCCCTTCGCCTTCAGCAGCGCCACGATCCCGGGGTTGGCCTCGAAGACGTGGCGGCCCGCGAACTCCGGGAACTCGTCGGTGAACCGGCCCTGCCCGTCCACGGGCGCCAGCACCGGCAGCCGGTACTCCTGCCCGGTCTGGAAGTCCTCCGCCCCGTGGCCCGGCGCGGTGTGCACCACCCCCGACCCGGCCTCAAGCGTCACGTAGTCGGCCAGCACGCCGACGGACTCGCGGGGCAGGAACGGGTGCTGGGCCTTGAGCCCCTCCAGCGCCCGGCCGGGCACCGCGAACGGCGCCCCCGTCGCGGTCCGTCCGCCGAGCTTGAGCACACCCGCCGCCAGCTCGTGCGCGATCAGCAGCCGCTCGGCGCCGGTGTCCACCAGGTCATAGGTGAACGACGGGTGGAAGGCGAGCGCCACGTTCGCCGGCAGGGTCCACGGCGTGGTCGTCCAGACCACCACGCCGGCGGGCTTCTTGTCCGTGGGAAAACCCGGCATCCGCCGGACCTCCTCGGGCCACTCCGCGACCCGGAACGTCACGAAGATCGAGGGCGCGATGTGCGGCCCGTACTCCACGGCGTTCTCCGCCAGCGCGGTCTCGCACGAGGCGCACCACAGCACCGGCTTCTTGCCCCGGAAGATGTACCCGTCGCGGATGAGCTTGCCCACCACCTCGACCTCGACCGCCTCCAGCCCCTTGTCCATCGTGGTGTACGGGTGCTCCCAGTCGCCCACCGCCCCCACGCGCTTGCGCTGCTCGCGCTGGATGTGGACCCACTTCAGCGCGTATTCCGCGCACGCGCGCCGCAGCTCCAGCGCGTCCACGTCCCGCCGGTCCAGCCCCGAGGTCTTGAGGTAGTTGTGCTCGATGGGCTGCCCGTGGCAGTCCCACCCCGGGGTGAACGGCACGTCGAACCCGCGCAGGAACTTGTACCGGAGCACCGCGTCCTTGAGGACGTTGTTGAGCAGGTGGCCCATGTGGGAGTTGCCGTTGGCGTACGGCGGGCCGTCGTGCAGGACAAACCGCGGGGCGTCGCGCCGGGCCTCGCGCATGCGCTGGTAGAGCCCGATGTGGTCCCAGCGCTGGAGCGTCTCCGGCTCCCGCTTCACGAGGTCCGCCTTCATGGGGAACGCCGTCTTCGGGAGCTGCAGCGTCGCGCGGTAATCGGCCTTCGGCTCGGGCATGGCGAGGGATTATTGTAGCGGGTCCCGCGGCCGGGCCCTCAAAAGGTAATGGGCGCCAGCTCCTTGAGGATCCGGGCGCGGTCGCGCCGCTTGGCCAGCCGCACCTTGTTCTTGGCCGCGTCCCCGTGCACGTACGGCGGCGGGCCGGCGAAGGTGAGGAGGAACATCACCGTCATCTTGAAGTCGTCCCGTACGGCGGCCGCCGTCGCGGCGTCCGCGCCGTGGCACATCCCGTACAGGTACCCGTCCTGCCGCCGGGTCTCCTCCTGCAGCGCCTGGTCCACCCACGCGTCCGTGATGACCGTGGCGCCCATCCGCACCAGGTCGAGCTGCGCCAGCCGCGCGTCGGAGAACTTCTCGGCCACCTTGTAGACCCGGATGCGGTCCTCGCGGGGCACCTGCTTGAAGAACTGGTCCCCGGCCCAGGTGATGCGCCTGGCCAGGTCAGCGTCCTGCTTCTGCGCCTCCCGGGTGGCCGGTTCCTGGGCCATCAGCGGCGCCCGCTCGTTGGCCAGCTCCGCGAGGAGCTTGGTCACCCGGGCCGCCTCCCCCGTCAGGCCAGTCTGCTTGAAGACGAAGGCGTAGTAGTCCGGCCGCAGCTTGATCGAGGTGTGGACGATGTACCGCAGGGTGTCCAGCGGGTGGCGCGGCGCCTTCCGGGGGTCCGCGGCCCAGGCGTGGAACGCGGCCTCAGTCTTCTGCGGCCCGGGATCCAGCCCCAGCGGATCCGCCGGCACCTTGTCGGCGGCGGTAGCCACACCAAAGTTGACCGCCATCATCGCGGCAGCCGCGGCGATGGACCTTGCGTGCTTCATGCTCCCATCTTACTGTCGTACCGAGGACGCATGTTCAGGCGGGGCGTCGCATCCTCAAGTCATTCACCTCAATGACGACAATGCAGTTTGAAAAATCAGAAAATGTCAGGCCGGAAATAGCTTCCAGGATTCGACTCACCCGAGTCTTCGCGCCAAGATCCGTTGGCATGCGGACAATGATCGTGCCGGCAGAAGGCGGAGGAAACCGGAGTTCGTTGCCGAACTCGACGTCGGCTGTCAGGATGGTCAGGCCGCGCTCAAGCGCGTACGAGCGAATCTCGTCATCCGTGCGACCTTGCAGGCCGATGTCGCGGACATCCTCACTCGCATAGCCGGCTTTTCGCAATTCCCGAGCGAGCGATCGCGGCAAGTCCTCGTCGACGAGAAAACCCGCCACTTAGGCGACGGCGCGAACCTGCTCGCTCTCCAGCTGCCTGGCCGCATAGGCAAGCACGGCAAGCACGTCCTCGCGCGCGAGCCCATACTCGCGGCAGACTTCGTCGCTGGTCATGCCGGAAGCCATCTGCCCTACCACCAATTCCACGGGAACCCTCGTCCCCTTCACGACCGGCTTCCCGAATTTGGTCGCCGGGTCAACCGTGATGCGAGGCGCGATTTCCTTCATACGTCAATCGTAGCATTCGAACAGGCAGAGCCGCAGACCGTTTGTAGCTGACGCATGCGACACGTTGCGTCGCCCCGGACGAGCGCTACCCCGCCAGCAGCCGCCCGAAGGAGAGCAGCGGGCCGGGGCACACGCCGGCCGCGAGCAGGATGGCGGCGAGGAAGACCGCCGCGACGACGCCCTCCGGCGCCAGGGCCAGCGGCGCGGGCTCCTGGTCACCCCGGTCGAAGAACACCGGGACCAGCAGCCGCAGGTAGAACCCCACCGAGACGACGCTCATCGCCACGGCCACCAGAACCAGCCAGAGGTATCCTTCCTGCAGGACGCCGCGGAAGATCGTGAACTTCACGATGAATCCCGCGGTGGGCGGCAGCCCGGTCAGGGCGATGAGGCAGACCGCCAGCGCGCCCGCCGCCACCGGCGCGCGGCGGGCGAACCCGCTGAACCCCGCCACGTCGGGGGTCAGACCCGCCGACTCCGCCGCCACCACCACCGCAAACGCCCCGGTGGTCATGACCGCGTAGATCAGGAGGTACGCCACCACCGCCCCGATCGCGTCGGGGCCGCCGGCCACGAACGCGGTCAGGACATATCCGGCGTGGGCGATGCCCGAGTACGCGAGCATCCGCTTCACGTCCCGCTGGGTCAGCGCCAGGAAGGTCCCCGTCACGATCGAGAGCGCGGCCACGCCCCACAGCGCGAACCGCGCGCCCGGCGCGGCCACCGCGCCGCCGTCCAGCAGGACGCGCACCAGCACCAGGAACCCGACGGTCTTGGAGCCGGCGGCCATGAACCCCACCACGGGGGTCGGGCCGCCCGCGTAGACGTCCGGCGCCCACATGTGGAAGGGCACCAGCGCGCACTTGAACGCCAGCCCCACCGTGATGAAGCACAGCGCCAGCCGCTCCAGGCTCCCCCAGTTCTGGGGCACGCCCAGGGCGAAACTGCCGGTCGCGTACCAGAGCAGCGCGATCCCGTAGAGCAGGAAGCCGGAGGCGAAGGCCGAGAGGACGAAGTACTTGAGCGAGGCTTCGCGGGCGGCATGCTGGCCCTGCCGCGCCCCCAGCAGCGAGGCGAAGGAGATGGCCGAAATCTCGAGGAAGACGAAGAGCACGAGCCAGTTGCGGGAGGCCGCGACGCCGGAGAGCCCGGCCCCGGCGAAGAGCAGGAGCGACGTGTACTCCGCGGGCGGCAGGACCACCGCCTCGAGGTACGGCTGGGAGACCAGCAGGGTCATGACGAGCGTGCCGAGGACCAGCAGCCGGCCGGTCTGGGTCAGGACGTCCAGGGTCATCTGGCCGCCGAACGGCATCTCGGTCCCCGGCTGGCCCCAGCGCATGGCGTAGAGCGAGGCGACCGCGACCGCCATGCCCCAGGTGAGGCAGCCGCGCGCAGTGCGCGGCTTGAGGAGGTCACCCACCAGCACGAGGATCGCCCCGCCGACGAGGATCAGCTCGGGCAGGATGGCGTGGAGGGAGATGCCGAGGTCGCTCATCCGCCCGCCATCCGGACCGAGGCCAGGAGCGCGGCCACGTCCGGCTGGACGACCGCGATCCACCGGGCCGGGAAGATCCCGATCGCGAGGATCCCCACGATGAAGCACCCGAGCATGACCCCCTCCCGCAGGGTGAGGGGCGCGAGGTGCGACGCGAGGTCCTGGCGGGCCGGCGCGCCGTGCATCACCCGGCGGAACATCGTGAGCATGTAGACCGCGCCCAGGATCACCCCGCCGGTGGCGAACGCCGCGGGGCCCATCCGCCAGGTCCCGATCCCGAGCAGGACGAGGAACTCCGCGACGAACCCGGACGTCCCGGGCAGCCCGATGGCCGCCATCGTGACCAGCAGGAAGGCCCACGAAAAGTGCGGCAGGAGCCGGCTGACGCCGCCGTACGCCGCGAGATCGCGGGTGTGGGTGCGGTCGTAGAGGATGCCGACGCACGCGAACAGGGCGCCGGTGGCCAGCCCGTGGCTCACCATCTGGAGGACGCCGCCGGTGATCCCCGCGGCGTTGAGCGTGGCCAGCCCGGCCACGACGTACCCCATGTGCGAAACCGACGAGTACGCGATGAGGCGCTTGAGGTCCTTCTGCACCAGCACCATCGCGGCGCCATACAGGATTCCCGCCACCCCGAGCAGCACCAGCGGCGTGCGGTATGCGAGCGCGGCGGCGGGAAACAGCCCGATCCCGTACCGGAGGATCCCGTACCCGCCCATCTTGAGCAGGACGCCGGCCAGGATCACCGACCCGCCCGTGGGGGCCTCCACGTGCGCGTCCGGCAGCCAGGTGTGGACCGGGAGGGCCGGGACCTTGACGGCGAAGGCGATGAAGAACGCCCAGAAGAGCCAAGCCTGGGTCGAGAGCGGCAGCCGCGCCGCGGCGAGCGTGGCCAGGTCGAAGGAGAGCGTCCCGGTCTGGCGCTGCGACAGCAGGGCCAGCGTGACGATCGCGACCAGCATCAGCACGCTGCCGGCCATGGTGTAGAGGAAGAACTTGAGCGTGGCGTAGATCCGGCGCGGCCCGCCCCAGATCCCGATCATGAAGTACATCGGGATGAGCGAGGCCTCCCAGAAGAAGTAGAAGAGCACGAGGTCGGTCGCCGCGAACACCCCGAGCATCGCCGACTCCAGCAGCAGCATGAGCGGGGTGAACCCCCTGGCCGCGCCGGTGGACCCGCCCCACGACGCGAGCAGCGCCAGCGGGGTGAGGAAGGTGGTGAGCAGCACGAGCAGCAGGCTGATGCCGTCAATGGCCACCCCGTACGAGACGCCCAGCGCGGGGATCCAGTCCCGGTGCTCGGCGAACTGCATCCCGCCCCCGGTCGTGAACCCGGCGGCCAGGCCGAGGGAGACGACGAAGACGAACCCGGCCGCAGCCACGCCCAGCGCCTTGACCGCGGTGGCCGAGAGGCGGCGGCCGGCCGCCCCGAGCAGCACCCCGGCCAGCGCCGGCAGGAGGATGACGGTCGTTAGCAGGCCCATTACGGCGCGCCCATCCCGCCCAGCCACGCCGCGAGCCACGGCAGGCAGGCCAGCAGCGCCGCGCCCGCGGCGAACGCCAGCGCGTAGTGCCGGACGTACCCGCTCTGCCAGACGCGGCCCCAGCCGGAGAGCCGCCCCGCGCCCG
>CAYNUZ010000080.1:0-9369 GCA_964400385.1 uncultured bacterium
CCGGCCCTGGCAGCGTGCGCTGCTGGCCCTCCTGGTGGTGGCCGCGCCGGTGCTGCAGCACGGCGAGCTGGCCCGCCGCGACGCGGCCCGCTTCACGTGGTCCGCTGACCTCGGCCGCGACCTGCTCGCGCCGCTGCCGCACGATGCCGGGCTGGTGCTGGCCGGCGACCTCGACACCTTTCCGGTGTGGGAGCAGCAACTGGTGCGCGGCTTCCGGCCCGACGTGGCGGTGGTCAATTTCGTCCTGCTCCGCCACCGGTGGTACCGGGACCAGCTGGTCGCCCGCGGCGCGCCCCCTGCGCTGGCCGGGTCCGGCACCCGGGAGGCCGCGCTGGGCCTCCTCGTCTCGGATCCTTCGCGTCCGTGGTTCACCGCCGCCGTCCCGCTCGAAGGGACGCCCCGGAACCTCCGGCGGATTCCCTGGCATCTCACCTTCCGCCTGTCCCCGGTCCCGGTCGCGCCCCGCTTCCCCCGCGCATGCACCTACCGGGGATTTTTCGAGCGGCTGCCGCGCCGGCCCGAGCCCGCGGCGGTGCTGGCGTGCGGCTATGAACTGGAGTGCCTGCGGAACCTGGTGGCGGCCGGGATGCCCCGGCGGGCGGGAAACTAGGGCGTCGCGGCGAGCGCGGCCTCGACGTGGGCCACGAGGTCCGGATCGTCGGGCTGGGTCTTGGGGGCGTACCGCGCGACGACCTCGCCCCGGCGGTCCACCAGGAACTTCGCGAAGTTCCAGCCGATGTCCCCCTCCATCCCGGGCCGGGTCGTCAGGTACCGGTACAGCGGGTGGATGCCCTCGCCCTTGACGACGATCTTGGCGAACAGGTCGAAGGTGATGTGGTAGTGCTCGGTGCAGAACTGGCGGATCTCGGCGTCCGTGCCGGGCTCCTGGTGCCCGAACTCGTTCGCCGGGAAGGCCAGGATCCGGAAGCCCCGGTCCCGGTACTTCGTGTAGAGGGATTCCAGCCCGGCATACTGCGGGGTGTTCCCGCACATCGAGGCCACGTTCACGAGCAGGAGCACCTGCCCGCGGTAGGCGGCGAGGTCCTGCTCCTCCCCGGTATTCGTCTTCATCCGGTAGGAGAGCACCCCGGTCGCCGCCGGCTGCGGCGGCGCACCGCCGGCCTGCGGGGCCGGCGTCCGGACCCGCGGCTCGCAGGCCACGGCCAGCAGGCTCATCAGGGTCCCGGGGATCGCGCGCCAGCGCCGCAGGTTCATGCGTCCATTCTAATCCCGGGAGGACCGGCCGGGTTCCCCGGGCGGATGGTATACACTTGAACCCATGAACGCCCCCGCCACCGCCTCCCTCGACCCGGCCATGGCGATCGGCGCCCTGCGGGAGTCCAACGACATCCTGGCGCAGCCCGACGCGCTGCGGCGGCGCATGCGTGCGGACGGCTACCTCTTCCTGCGCGGCATCCTGCCCCCGGCGAAGGTCAACGGGATCCGCGGGGAGATCCTGGCGATCTGCCGCGAGGCCGGGTGGCTCAAGGCGGGGACGGCGCTCGACGACGCGATCACCGACCACGCCCCGATCATGGAGGGCGAGCCGGCCTGGGTCCCGGTCTACGGGAAGATCCAGCGGCTCGAGGCCTTCCACCGGCTCCCGCACGAGCCCGCGATGGCCAGGGTGATGGAAGCCATCTTCGAGGAACCGGTCTTCCGCCACCCGCGGACGATCGGCCGCGTGGCCTTCCCGGACAATGCGCGCGCCACGCCCGCGCACCAGGACTACCTCTACATCCAGGGCTCCATCGACACGATCTCGTGCTGGGTCCCTATCGGCGACACCCCCGGCGCGATCGGCGGGTTGATCCTCCAGCCGGAGAGCCACAAGGCGGGGTTCAAGGTCCCCAAGCGTCACCCCGGCGTCGGCGGCAACGTCATCGCCACCGATCCCGGGGTTCCGTGGCTGGGCGCGGACTTCCGGGCGGGCGATGCCCTGCTCTTCCACAGCCTCACCGTCCACGCCGCGCGGCCGGCGACGGCCACCGACCGGCTGCGGCTTTCGCTCGATTTCCGGAACAACGGCCTTTCCCATGCCGTCTCGGAGGAGAACCTCCTTCCCCACTATTCGTGGCTGGGATCGCCGTTCACCTGGGACGAGATCGACGCCGAGTGGGATCCCGGCTTCCGCCGGTACTGGGAACGCGGCCCGCGGCTCCGCCTCCAGCCGCACGAATCGCGCCTCTTCGCCAAGGAGTAGTCCGGTGGCCGTCCTGAAGGTCGTGCAGATGGGCCAGCCGGTCCTGCGGGAGCGCGCGGCCGAGGTCACCGAGCGCGAGATCCGGTCCGGGGCCTTCCGGGGATTCGTGGACGACATGGTCGAGACGATGCGCGACTACGCCGGGGTCGGGCTGGCCGCCCCGCAGGTGAATGTCGGCAAGCGGGTTGCCGTGATCGAGGCCCGGCCCAACACCCGGTATCCCGACGCGCCGGAGCTGCCGCTCCAGGTCCTGATCAATCCCGTCCTCACCCCGCTCACCGACGAGCTGGGGTTCCTGTGGGAAGGGTGCCTGAGCATCCCCGGCATCCGCGGGCTGGTGAACCGCCCGAAGCGCATCCGGGTGCAGGCGCTGGACCCCGACGGGAACCCGGTCGATTTCGAGGCCGAGGGCTTCCACGCCATCGTGATCCAGCACGAGACCGACCACCTCGACGGCATCCTGTTCATTGACCGGATGAAGGACCTGCGGAAGCTGGCCTTCCAGAAGGAATACGAGCGGTTCTTCGCGGAGCCGGACGAGGACGAGGGGGACGACGCCGCCCCCGCGGAGAGGTCGCCGGACTAGCTGGAGACCAGCGCCGCCGCCCCGACCAGGCCGGCGTTGTTGCCCATCTCAGCCAGGACGATCTTGACCTGCTCGTTACCCGGCTTCATGGCCCGGCGCTTTACCTCGTCCCGGCAAGCGCCGTACAGGAAGTTCCAGTTGCCCTCGGCAACACCCCCGCCCAGGATCACGACCTCGGGGGCGAACAGGTTCACCAGGCTGGCGATGCCCACGCCCAGCAGCCTCCCGGTCTCCTTGAAGACCGAGATGGCCGGCCCGTCGCCCTTGCGGGCGGCGTCCCCGATGATCCGCGGCGTCAGGAGCTCGCCGTCCTTGCCGGCGGTCTCCCGCAGCAGAGTCACCGTCCCCACCTTGTCCAGCAGCTCCTTGGCCCGGCCGAGGATGCCGGCGGTCCCGCAGTACGCCTCCAGGCACCCGTGCGCCCCGCACCCGCACTTGGGCCCCTTCTCATTGAGGACAATGTGCCCGACCTCGCCCGCCGTCACCCGCGCGCCGTTCACCAGCTTGCCGTCAATGATGATCCCGCCCCCGATGCCCGTGCCCAGCGTCAGGAGGATCATCGTCCGCGCCCCGCGCCCGGCGCCGTGCCGGTACTCCGCCATCGCGGCGACATTGGCGTCGTTCTCAACTACGACCTTCAACCCGGTGGCCGCCCCCAGCTTCGCCGCCAATGGATAGTTGTCCCACCCTGGCATGTTGGGGGTGAAGTAGAGGGTGCCGGTGGACGGGTCGAGCGGCCCCGGCGATCCCACGCCGATGCCCACGGGCGCCTCTGGGGCCTTCGCCTTCAGCTCGTTCGCCAGCCGGGCCATCCGGCCAACGATCGCGTCCGGCCCCTCGTGCGCCAGTGTGGGCGTGGCGGTCGTCTCGAGCACCTTTCCCACCGCATCCACCAGCCCGGCCTTGATGCTGGTTCCGCCGAGGTCGATGCCGATGGCGATGCTCATGCCTGCTTCACCGCCGGGAGGCTGGCCGCCGCGATGGCCTGGCCGACCCGCCGCTCGGACTCGTTCTCGGGCAGGTGGAGCTTGAGGCGCGCCGCCAGCTCCGGGAACTCGTCCTTGAGCACCTCGCGGGCCTTCGCCATCAGGATGTCGCCGCCTTTCCCCGAGACGACCCGGCCGAGCAGGAGGACGTGCCGGATCTCGTAGAAGTCGGCGTAATGCGCCAGGGTGTACCCGAGGCAGATGCCGATGCTCGCGAACACCTGCGCCGCGCGGCCATCCCCCTGCTCGCACGCCGCCTGGATGAGCTTCAGCTTCTCCGCGGGCGACGAACCCGCGGCGAGATCCATCCCGGCGTTTCCGGCGAGCCGGATCGCCCCGACCTGGGTGAAGTACTGGACCCCGCACCCGGTGTCGCCGGACCACTCGTCCGCCGCCGCCGCCGGGTTGTAGTCCACCGGCGCGAACGCCAGCTCGTCCAGCCAGTCGGTCAGCTTGCCGTCCGGCGTGACATATCCCGCGGCCTCGCTGGACCCCATCGCGATCCCCAGTACCGCGCCGTCGTTGATCGTCATCGCCCCGGCCAGCGCCGTCACCTCGCCGTCGTTCACCACTTCCAGCGGGATGCCGTTCCAGGCCTTCCGGACGTCGAAGAACAGCGGCGTGATCCGCTTCGCGAAGACGTCGGGCGGGATGCCGCGGAAGAGGGACGCCACCATCACCCGGTTGTTGATGTACACCCCGGCGGAGCTGACCCCGATCCCGTCCACCCGGGGCAGGTGGGCGGCGGCGGCCTTGAGCGCGGCCTGGATCTCGCCGAAGTGGTAGTCCGGATCCCGCTGGTCCCGGGGATGCCAGATGACCTCCTCGGAATAGACCGGATTGCCGTCAATGACCGCGGCGACCTTGCGGTCGGAGGCCCCGAGGTCCAGCCCGATGCGGCAGCCGTCGAGGTGCCGCCCCACGTCGGCCGTGGCCTCCGCGGCATTCAGGTTCACCGAGTCGGACGCCGCCTCGACCGAAAAGGGCGCCTCGTAGACCCGGCCCATGAACTCGGCGTCGAAGGCCCGCGACCCGCCCGGGGCGTAGGCCTGCTTGAGGGTGGCGACCGCCTCGGCGGGCCCCGCCACCACGACCCGGTGGCCGCCCTTCTGCCAGAGCATGAACTTCACGATCCGGTCCAGGTAGAGGGCGTTGTCCGCCGACCCCGGCGCGCCGGCCGGATGGATGGCGGTCCGGTACACCGACCGGGCGGTCCGCGACCGCTCGACCACGATCGTCACCGGCAGCCCCTTCCCCGACGCCTGCACGGCCTCCCGGTAGGCCCGGTTGAAGAGGAAGGCCGGCCGGAACCCGGGGTCCAGCGGCGGAACGTGGCGGGGGGCCGGGGAGGGGCTCAGGAGAACTTCGCGATCCGCGCGGCGACGTCCGCGGCGAACCGCTCGGTGTGCCGCCGGGCCAGCTCCGCAGGGGGCAGGCGGTCGTCCGTCACGAGCGGGGTCAGGTCCATGCCGTAGATCAGGGCGGTCGCCTTGTCCGTGGCATGCGAGGAGAAATACGTGGCATTGGCCCGCCACCGCCCCAGCGTGGCCAGGTCGTACCGCTTGCCGCCCGCGATCTGGGAGTCGAAGAGCCCGACCAGGGCACTGCCGAGGCTCTCGTGGGCCGAGACGTCCATGACCACCTTCTCCTCGTCGGCCATCCAGTCCAGGTTCCGCCACACCTCGCACCCGATGACCTGCCGCGGCCGGCTGGCCTGCGGCAGCGAGCGCACCGCCCGTATGACGTTGAGGACGATGCCAATGTGCGTGTCGTGCTTGTCGCACAGGTTGTGGGTGTAGACCACCCGGGGGCGGGTCCGGTCCAGGATCTCCGCCAGCTCGCGCGCGACCTCGGGCCGCTTCGGGTCCTTCACCGCGGCGCTGGGGTGGCACAGCTGGAGCATCGCGGAGAACTCGCCGAGCTGCGCGGCCTTGCGCTGCTCCGCCCGGCGGATGAGCTGCATCTCGGCGTCGGTCGTCCCGGCGTACGGCCCGGTGCGGGCGCTGCCGGCCCCGTCCGTCACGGTGACGCCGGTAAACCAGTCGGTGTCCGCGTCGAAGCACTCAAGGATGCCCCGCATCGCCATGATCTCCAGGTCGTCCTGGTGGGCGCCGATCCCCAGGTGGGTGGTGCGCGCGAGCGCGGCTTCCTCGGTCGCGCCGTCCGGCACCAGGCACTCGGCGGCGGGGATCGAAAACTTCATGGGTTGGATCGTATCATGTTGGCGTGACGCGGCTGCTGTTCCACCTGCCGGTGCGCCCCCTGCCGGGCGACCGGTATTGCACCATCGAATACTCCCATGCCGCCCGCCGCACGGTCCTCCTGCTGCTGCGGTTCCACACGGATCCACGGTGCCACCCGGCGAACGACCCCCATGCCGGGCGGATCACCCTGGCGATGTATCCGCGCATCCGGGCCCGGCCGTGCCTCGACCTCAACTACCTGGAGACCGCGCGGGCCCACCTGCCCCGGCAGCCGGGCGTCGGCATCATCGCCAACGGCGGGCCGGTGATCCGGGTCGCGGCCCTCCGGTCCGTCACCGGGCTGGTGCTCGATCCCCCCGCCGGCCTCCGGTTCCGGCTGCACCGGCTCGGCCTGGACCGCCTGCCGCAGCGCGCCGCGGTGGTTGCGCCGCGCCGCCCGCTCGTGGACCGGCTCGGGCAGTGGAAATCATATTCCTGGCCCGGGAAGTCTTCCCGCCTCGGCCCCGAACTCCCTCCGGCGCGCCCCGCCGCTGAGGGGACCCTGAGCGGTCACTGCCTCCCACAGAGACCACAAGTCGAAGGGCGAGTCCCGAGCGGTCGCTTCCACCCGCAGAGAAAACCAGTCGAGGGATTCCGGGTCGCCCGGGGGGGCGGCCGGTTGTGGATCGTGACGGCGGGGGGTGAGCGCCTCTTCTCCCTGGGGATGAACTGCGTCTCGGCCCGGTCCGGCGGGCCGGTCGCCGGGATGGAGCGGCTGTTTGAACGACTTCCCCCGCGGCACGGAACGGACGTCTCCTTCTATACGGAGAACCTCAAGCGCCGCTACGGCGCGGCCTGGCCGTCCCGGTGGGCGGCGCTGGCCACCCGCCGGCTCGCGGGCTGGGGGTTCAACACGATCGGCAACTGGTCCGATCCGGCCGCCTGGAGCCGGCGGCGGCTCTACTACACGATGAACGCCGCGTGGTGGGACGATCCGAAGACCGGCGATGACTGGGGTCTGTACGGCGGGTTCCCGGATGTCTACTCCCCCGCCTTTGCGCGGCGGTGCGACGAACGGGCGCGCCGCGGGACCCGGCCGGACGATCCGCTGCTGCTGGGGTACTTCATCCTGAACGAGCCGCAGTGGCAGCGCACCGACATCCACCTGGCGGCGGCCGCGCTGCGCACCGGGAAGGCTCCCGCCACCCGGGCCGTCCTGCTGGAATGGCTGCGGCGGCACCGCGGGCGGGCCGACGCCCGGCCCACCGCCGCGGACCTCGACGCGATGCGCGCGCTGATGGTCGAACGGTACTTCGCGACGGTCTGCGGCGCCCTGCGCCGCCACGACCCGCACCACCTGCTGCTGGGGATCCGGTTTTACGGCGTGCCGCCCGCCTTCCTGCTCCGCCCGATGCGGCACATGGACGTGGTCTCGGTGAACACCTACGCCACCCGGCCCGATCCCGGCATCATGCGGACCCTCCACCGGGCTACCGGCCGGCCGGTGCTGCTGGGCGAGTTCCACATGGGGGCAGTGGACCGGGGCCTGACCAGCCACGGGTTGGTGGGCGTCGCCGGCCAGCGCGAGCGCGGTATCGCGTATGCCCGGTACGTCGAGCAGGCCGCCGCGATCCCGTATTGCGTCGGCGCCCACTGGTTCCAGCACGTGGACCAGCCGGTCCTGGGCCGGTTCGACGGTGAGAACTACAACATCGGGTTCGTGGACGTCACCGACCGGCCGTATCCGGAGCTGGCGGCCGCGGCCACCGCCGCCAATGCGCTCGCCCCGCTCATCCATGCCGGCCGGGCCCGTCCCCGGACCCGGGCCCCGCGGCTCGATCCGACAGGCCTGTCCTGGTGAACCGGCCGTCCTGGCTGGTCGCCCGGTGGGTCTTCCTGCGCCTGCTGGGGGCGATCTACCTCGCCGCGTTCGCGTCCCTGTGGATGCAGGTGGACGGGCTGCTGGGCAGCCACGGCATCCTGCCCATCGGCGAATTCCTCGGACAGGTGCGCGAACAGCTCGGCGACCGCGGTTTCCTTGCGGTCCCCACGCTGTGCTGGCTGAGCCCCGGCGACGGCATGCTCCACCTGCTCTGCGCCACCGGCTGCGCGGCCTCCGTCCTGCTCATCCTCAACCTCGCCCCCGCGGCCATGCTCGCACTCTTGTTCGTTTCGTGGCTGTCGCTTCAGGCGGTCGGGCAGGACTTCCTCGCCTTCCAATGGGACATCCTGCTGCTGGAGGCGGGCTTCCTAGCGCTCTGGCTGGCGCCGCTCGGGCTGCGACCCGGCGCCGGCGCAGCCCCGCCCCGCCCGGCCCGGTGGCTCCTGGCATGGCTGCTCTTCCGGCTGATGTTCGCCTCGGGCGCGGTCAAGCTCCTGAGTGGCGACCCGCTGTGGCGCGGCCTGACCGCCCTCACGGTGCACTACCAGACCCAGCCGATCCCGACCCCCGCGGCCTGGTACGCCCACCAGCTTCCCCCGTCCTTCCACGTCCTGTGCTGCCGGCTCCTGTTCGGGATTGAGCTGGGCGCCCCCTTCCTGATCGCCGCGCCGCGGCCGGCCCGGCTGGGGGGCGTGGCGCTCCTGGTGCTGCTCCAGGCCCTCATCCTGCTGACGGGCAACTACGCGTATTTCAACTGGCTCACCCTGGGCCTGATCCTGCTCCTGCTCGACGACGCGGCGTGGCCGGCCTGGCTGCGGACACGGCTGCGGCCGGTGGCGGGGGCGCGCGAGTGGCCGGCGGCCGTCACCCTCCCCGTGGCCGTGCTGCTCGCGGTGTCGAGCCTGGTCGGGTTCACGGGCCAGATGCGGCTGCCAGTCTCCTGGCCGCGGCCGGCGCGCTCGCTGTACGAGACCTGCACGGGCTTCCGGGTGACCGGCGGGTACGGCCTCTTCGCCGTCATGACCCCGACGCGGCCGGAGATCATCCTGGAGGGCAGCGACGACGGCGCCGCCTGGAAGGCCTACGAATTCAGGGACAAGCCCGGCGACCCCCGGCGTGCGCCCCCGCTGGTCGCCCCCCACCAGCCCCGGCTCGACTGGCAGATGTGGTTCGCGGCGCTGGGGCCGTACCAGCAGAGCCCGTGGTTCATCCGGTTCGCGGTCAAGGTCCTCGAGGGCGAGCCCGAGGTGCTGGCCCTCCTCGCCGCGAACCCGTTTCCGGCCGAACCGCCCCGGTACGTGCGGGCGGTGGTGCGGGTCTACCGGTTCACGGATTGGCGCGAGCGGCGGGCAACCGGGGCGTGGTGGAGCCGGTCCGAGCCCCGGCCGTGGCTCCCCCCGATCTCACTGAACCGGCGCGGCGCCGGCCGGCGCAACCTCGCCACCTGACGGCGGGTCCGGGGGAACCGGGATGCATTCCGGGGCGGGCTCCGGCGCGGGCGGAGCGGCCGGCCGCGGGCCCCGGCGGAA
>CAYNUZ010000081.1:0-9241 GCA_964400385.1 uncultured bacterium
CCACGGTCGGGCGCGTGAGCGCCGCCCACAGCGCCGCGGGCGTGACGGCGGTGCGCGGGCGGGCGGCCAGCCGGCGGCGCCGCGCGGGCGAGAGCGTCTCGGGCAGGACCCAGGCGCACAGCCCCAGGTTGGCGACCGCCAGCCCCGCGGCGACGAACGAGGGCACCGCGTATCCCCACCGGCTGAGCAGCCCCCCGGTGGCCGGGCCGATAACGAACCCCAGCCCGAAGGCCACGCCCAGCAGGCCCAGCCCGCGCGCGCGCCCCTTCGCATCGGTGACGTCCGTGATGTAGGCCTGGGCCACGGCGATGTTCCCCCCGGTCAGGCCCGCCAGGATCCGGCTGGCGAACAGCATGGCGACGGACCCGGCCACGCCGAGGAGCGCGAACCCGATCGCGTTCCCGGCGATCGAGATGAGGAGGACCGGCCGGCGGCCGATCACGTCGGACCAGCGGCCGAGCAGCGGGGCCCCCGCCAGCTGCGCCGCGGCATACGACCCGAGCAGGACGCCCACCAGGACGTCGGAGGCCCCGAAGGTGCGGGCGTAATACGGCAGCAGGGGGACGATCAGGCCGAACCCGAGCAGGTCCACGAACACCACCGCGAACAGCGCCGCCAGCTTCCGGCTCATTCCTCGTACCGCGGCTCGCGGGCCCCCTTGCGGAAGTCGGCCTTGCGGATGATGCTGAGGTGCCCGTCGGCCTCCAGCACGGCGGAGTGGATGTCCGCCAGGTCGTGGATCCCCTGCTCCCGCAGCAGGGCGCGCAACTCGGACAGGCTCAGGTGCTCCTTGTCCATGCTCCGGTCCAGCGCCTTCCCCCGGTAGATCATCAGCGTGGGCGAGCCCTCGAAGAGCTGGCGCACCCGGCGGTGCCGGTAGGTCAGGACCGAGATGCACCAGCTCGTGATGATGATCGCCAGCGCGAGGAGGAGGCCGCCCCCCAGCGAGTTGTCGCCCCCGTTCATCGCGTTCTGCACCGCGTTGGAGATCAGGAGGATCGCGACGAATTCCGTGGGGCTCATCTGCGCCAGGTGCCGCTTGCCCGCGATCCGCAGCAGCAGGACGACGGCGAGGTAGACCACCACGGCCCGCAGGACGAGGTTCCAGCCCGGCAGCGAGAGGGTGAACAGGTCCGGCGGAAGGTGCATCAGGCGGCGGACCGGTTCAGGTCCGGGCCGGGGCCGTCACCCGCGCGCCGCGGCGCCGGGAGGACGACCCCGGGCCCGCGAGGATCAGCCACCAGCTGCGCGCCGCGGCGGCGGTGATCACCGCCGTCAGGACGAGGAGCAGGGCGGCCAGCCCGGTCATCAGCTCCAGCGAGAAGACCTGGTCGGCGGGCGCCGTCGCCAGTTTGCCCACCCACTCCTGGATCTTGAGGACGGAGGCCGCGTAGGTGGTGGCGAGCACCCAGGCCAGCGGGACGGCGGTCAGGAGGGCATACGCCCGGCGCGGGGCGTGGCGGAGGACGTACGTCGTCCCGACGGCCAGCGCGATCGCCGCGAGGAGCTGGTTGGCGATCCCCAGCATGGACCAGAGGGTGTTGATGTTGCCCGTGTAGAGGAGGTAGCCCCACGCCAGGCACGTCGCGGCGCTCAGGGTGATGTTCAGCCCCCACCGGGCCTGCCCCGCCCCCGCCGCCGCGCGTCCGGTCCGGGGCCGGAGCTGCTCGAGGGTCTCCTGGAACACGAACCGCGTGACCCGGGTGCCGGTCTCGAGCAGGGTGAGGATGAACAGCGCCTCGAACATGATGACGAAGTGGTACCAGTACGACATCAGCCCTTCCAGCCCCGGGATTGCGGTGAAGACCTTCGCCATCCCCACCGCCAGCGTCACGCCGCCCCCGGTGCGCCCGCGCAGGTGCTCCAGCGTGCCCGCCTCCAGCGCGGGCAGCTCCCGCGCCGCGAGGTCCCAGCCGGTGGCGGCCGTGTGGGCGCCCACGAATCCGGCATAGGCGGCCTGCTGCGGGGGCGTCGCCTGGGCCACGTTGATCGCGAAGTAGTCCCCCGGCTCCAGCGCGCAGGCGGCCACCAGCGCCGCCACCGCCACGAACCCCTCCAGCACCATCGCGCCGTACCCGATGAACCGGATGTCGGACTCCTTGTTGACCATCTTGGGCGTGGTCCCCGAGGCGATCAGGGAGTGGAAGCCGGAGATCGCGCCGCACATGATCACGATGCAGACGAACGGCCAGACCGCGCCGGAGATGACCGGCCCGCCGCCGTTGAAGAACGGCGTGGTCGCGGGCATCTTGAGGTCCGGGTGCACGAACAGGATGCCGGCGCTGAGCACCAGCATGACCCCGATCTTCATGTAGGCGGAGAGGTAGTCGCGCGGGCACATCAGGACCCAGACCGGCAGGACCGAGGCGACCAGGGCGTAGACCGGGAGGGCCACGGCCAGCGTGGGCTTGCCGAGCAGGAGCCAGTGCGCCCACGGGGACGCGGCGAAGGGCCGGCCCAGGAGCACGCCGGCCATCACGATCGTGACCCCGAGGACCGACGCCTCGCCCACCCGGCCCGGCCGCACCGTGTACATCCAAAGGCCCGTGAGGAGCGCGGCGGGGATCGTCACGAGGATGGTGAACATCCCCCACGCGCTCTCGGCCAGCGCATTGACCACCACGATGCCGACCGACGCGAGCAGGCAGACGATGATGAACAGCGTCGCCACCGAGGTGATGACGCCCGCGAACGGCCCGAGGTACGTCCGGGCGATGCGGGGCAGCGACAGCCCGTCCTCGCGCACCGAGGCCCACAGCATCACGAAGTCGTGGACGCCCCCGGCGAGGCACGCGCCGATGATGATCCAGGTGAATCCCGGCAGGAACCCCCACTGCGCGGCCAGGACCGGCCCGATCAGCGGGCCCGGGCCGGAAATCGCGGCGAAGTGGTGGCCGAACAGGACCCACCGGTTCGTCGGGTGGTAATCCACCCCGTCCTTCAACCGGTGCGCGGGGGTGGCCCGCCGGTCGTTGAGGACCGCGACCCGGGCCGCGAGAAACGCGCCGTAGGTCCGGTAGGCGACGGCGAACGCCGCGAGCGCCGTGAGGACGAGCCAGAGGGAATTGACGGGACCGGCGAACATCGGAGTCAGGATATCACGGGCGGCCCCGGCCACCGCGGGTTACTTCTTTCCCGAGACCGCCTGGGTCAGCTTGGAGGCCATCGCGGTGATCCCGTCCCGGACCTCCTGCAGGTTCTTGCCGTAGGCCTCGTCGGAATAGACCGCCTTGGCGGTCTCAACATCGATGACCCGCATGCTGAGCACGTACTGGTCGAGGGCCTTGCCGAAGCTGCCCACCACCAGGTACTTGACGTTCAGGACCTTCCCGAGCTTGACGGCGCACTCCTGCGTCGTGCACCCGGTCTGCTGGAAGGCCTGCTCGCCGAGGATCTTGTCCATGTTCGCCTTCTCCACGATGTTGAAGGCGCCTTCCTTGATGAGCTGGTTGCGGACCATGTCCGAGATGACCGCCGCATCGCCCGCCGAGACGTTCTGCGGGTCGAAGTTCGCGACGGCCAGCGTCCGGTCCTTCTCGGTCAGCATGAACTTCGGCCCCTCGACCGCCTTGCGTTCCCCGCCGTACCGCCACGCGAGGCTGAGGTGGTGCGAGGCGCCGAGCCCGCTGGCCTCACCCAGCGGAATGGACAGGGCATAGTCCAGGGCGAAGTCCTGCCAGGGCACCGTGAACCCGACCCGGGGGCTGAACCCGCTGCCGGGGCGGACGATGCCGGCCCGCAGGTCCAGGAACTGCATCACATTCCACGTCACGCCGCCCGCCATGTTGAACGGGTAGCCATTGACGGTGGAGGTGGAGCCGGCGGGCGTCGCGGGAGCGAACGAAAACTCCATGTCGAAATTGGCGGAGCCCTTGAACCATCCCGTCAGCTTGAAGGCACCGCCGAAGGCGATGCCCGACTGGCCGTACATCAGCTCCGTGGGCCGCTGGTGGAAGACGACGCCGATGTCCAGCCGTCCGAGGCTCATCGCCGTGCCGACGTCCAGCCCCATGTACCCGAAGCCGGTGCGGTTCAGTTCCGGGCTCAGGTCGGGGGAACCGATGTCCGTATGGCCCAGGTGGAATCCGAGGCCCAGGCTGACGAACTGCCACTGGTAGAGCCCGGCCATGGCCACCTGGGACCCGGTCGGGGCAATCTCCTTCCCGATGCTGTTTCCCAGGATGTCGGTCTCGTGAAACGGCTCCGTGCTCACGCCCGAGATCAGGAGCGCCGCGCCGAACGTTCCGGCATCCGTCGGCAGCCCGCCCCAGCCGGCCGCCAGTCCCCAGAGATTCTCCCCGCCCCCGAACAGCCGCTGGTCCGTGGCCTCGACCTCCCAGGTCCGGGGCTGGTAGATGAGCATCGCCGGATTTACGAACGGCTTGAAGACGTCATAGCTCCCGTAGAGCCCCCCCGCACCCTGCTGGCGGACGCTCAGCGGCACCCGGACGAAATCCGCTGCGAGGCTTCCCGGCGAATCGTTCCCCCCGTTGGCGTTGTCCGCACCGGCCGGGCCGGCCACGACCGTGGCCCCGAAAAGGATGGCGCCAAGGAGACGCCTCATCAATTCTTCTTCGCCTTGTCGATGATCACGATCTGCTTGCGGTCCGCGATGTCCCCGCTGGTCACCACCCAGTACATGCCGGCCGGCAGGCTGATTCCCCCCTCCAGCGTGCCGTCGAACAGGAGCATGCCGGCCCCTTCGCCGCCGATGGTGATGTCATTCTTCGTCTTGCCCAGGCCCACACCGCCCATCGAGAATATCGAGACGCCGACGTGGGCGCCCGGCGTCCCGTTCACGATGATCGTCGCGGCAGACGTTCCGACCCGGATCACGTTGTTCCGGATCTCCACCGCGCCCTTCTTCGGCAGCCTGGAGGCCGGGCTGGCCAGCGCCTCAAGCGAGTACATCTCGCCGCTGGGAATATTGCCCCCGATCTCGCCGGCGACGTACACGTACCCGTTCGGCCCGACCGCGACGACGTGCGGGAACATCCGCGAAAGATTGGTCTGGTCCCAGTCGCCCAGGTACGTGGGCGCATTGGTGGACGGGCAGCAGCTCGTGTCGGTCCCGCGCGTGGCTGCGGACAATCCGGAACCCGACCCTTCCGTCCCCCAGATCACGGCCATCTGGCCGGTGGGCAGGAACGCGAAATCGAGGACATACTGGTTGCTGCCGGCGGCCCGCTTGAAGCCCGAATTGACCAGGTCCGGACCCGAAACGTATCCCAGGTAACAATTCCCGCTGGCCCCGTTCGCGAAGTACCCCTGGGCCACGTACGGGACCCCGCTCACGACCCGGATCCGGTTCACCTGGTTGTACATGCAGTTCCCGGTCGAAGCGGTGGGCGAACGCGAGTAGACGGGATTGAGGCCGGCATCAAAGCCGCGCAGCCCGTTGTAGGCGGCCACGTACACCAGCGAGCCGTCGGTGGTGATGGCGGTCCCCTGATCGCCGGTCGTGGTGATCGGGACGCCGGTCGACCCGTTCAGCTCGGCCAGGATGTCCGCGTCCGACTCCCGCCCGACGACGTAGGCATTGCCGCCGAGCACCGTGATGCCGGCCAGCCGGTCGTTGCTCCCGGACTTGCTGCCCACGTACGACCACAGCTGGTTGCCCGCGGGATCCAGCTTCAGGGCCTTCGAAAACGTGGTGGATGGCCCGGTGGTGAGGGCCCCGGCGAGATAGATGTTGCCTGACGCGTCGAGCGCCAGGCGCGAGACGGAGATGCCGCTGATCCTGGTCTTCATCAGGATCGAGCCGCTCGGACTGACCCGGGCGACGAGGCTGTCGGCATTGCAATCGGAGGTGCAGTAGCCGCCGGCCACCACGATGTTGCCTGCCGCGTCGATTTCCATATCCCGGGGATCGAACCCGTCCGATTCCCCGCTGACGAACTTGTCCTTGGTGAGCGACCAGACCTGTCCGTACGGAAAGGTCGTCGCCGTGTCCGCGCACGCGACCAGGGGGGTGACCTGAGCGGCTACCAGGACGACCGGCAGCCAGCAGCGGGGGGTGATCCTCAACATCCCGGTCATCCTAGGGGTGGGCCGGTTGCGGAGTCAAGCCGGAGGGCCGGGCCGCCCCCGACCTTACAATGAGGAACACCGTGGCAGCGTGGGCCGTCTTTCTCGCCTCCTTCCAGCTTTTTCTGGTCTCCGCCTCCCCCACGGTGTCCTTCGAGGATTCCGGCGAACTCATCGCCGCGGCGGCGTCGCTGGGCATCACCCACCCCCCGGGGTACCCGTGGCTGGCGATGCTCTGGTCGCTGGCGGGACACCTGCCCCTCGGCAGCCCCGCGTTCCGGATGACCCTGGTGGCCGCGACCTGCGGGGCGGCCGCCGTCGCGGGTGTCCACGTACTGGCGCGCGTTTTGCTCGACGCCGCCCGGTCCGCCTATCCGGTACGGCTGGGCGGGCCCGTCCTCGCGGCCTGCGCGTTCGCGTTCAGCCGCACCCTCTGGTGGCAGTCCGGCATCGCGGAAAAGTACACGCTCTCGATCGCCCTGATGGTGTGGACGATGGTGGTGCTCGCGCGGATGATTCTTGCACCCCGCCCGCCGCAGGCCGCCGCCCTCGCGCTCGTGACCGGCCTCAGCATGAGCCACCACCTCCATGCCCTCCATCTCGTCCCCGTGTCGGCGACGATGCTCTGGTGGTGGCTGGCCCGGGACCCGGCCCGGCGGTGGCGTCACGCCGCCGTGCTCGCGGTCTTCGCCGCCCTGCCCATGCTGCTCAAGGCCGGGGTGGTCCCGGTGATGGCGGGCGCCAACAAGACGCTGTGCTGGGGCGTACCGGACACCGCCGGCCGGCTCGCGGCGTACCTGGCCGCCCGCCAGTACAAGGGCGGGATGTTCAAGGCCGCCGGCCCCGGCGAGGCGGTCCAGCGCTTCCTGGTCCACACGGGCGTCCTCCCGGTCGAGGAGTTCGGCCCGGTCCTCGCGCTCGCGGCGCCCGGCGCGGCGCTGCTGTACGGCCTCAGCCCCCCGCTGGCGTGGGGCGTCGCCGCCACCATGGCCGTGAACGTCGCCCTGACCGTCCCGTACACCGCGTCCGGCATTGACCTCTTCGAATGGGAGCTGCTCTCGTCGCGGCGCTACCTCACGACGTACGCCCTGCTGGCCGTGCTCATCGGACTGGGCGCCGCCCGGCTCTTCCGGACCTCGCGGGTCGCGCTCGCCGCCGGGCTGGCGTGCCTGGCGCTCGAACCGGCAGCCCACCGCGCCACGGCCATGCGGGCCCGCCATTACCTCGCCTACGACTTCGGGATCAACCAGCTCGCCTGCGTCGGGCCCAACGGCATCCTGATCTGCGAGGGCGACGAGCAGGCGTTCCCCCTCATCTACCTCACGGACGTCCTTCACCTGCGGCCGGATGTCACGGTGATCGGGATGCCCGATGCCTGCTGGGAGGTCTCGGCGCGCCGGCTCGCGGCGCGGCATCCCGCCCTCGTCTTCCCGCCGTTCGTGGCCGATCCCGGCCGCCAGCTCCCGCGCCTCATCCTCGCGAATGCGCCGGCCCACCCGGCGTTCTACACGCCGGGGTGCACGGGGAACGGCAGCGAGCGGGTGCTGGTCCCGGTGGGACTCGTCTACGAGGCGCACGTGGACCCCGCCGACGCGGCGGCGGTACGCGGCCGGTTCGCGCGCTTCCCGGCGCTGCGGCTGCGCGGCACGGCGGACGCCCGCACGTGGGGCGATCCCATGACCGCCGAGGGGGTCAAGCCGTACGGGCTGGCGATGGCGTACCACGGGGCGGCCGCGCTGGAATCGGGGCGGACGGACGAGGCGGTCCGGTTTCTGCGCGCGGCGCTGCGTATCCCCATGCAGGACGAGGTGCGGGCCGTCGCGCTGACCCATCTCGGGCTGGCCTACGCCACGACCGGGCACGTCGAGGCGGCGGAGCCGCTCTACCGGCAGGCGCTGCGGCTGCGGCCCGACCTCGGGACCGCGAGCTTCGAGCTCGCCCGCGCGCTGGCGGTGATGCGGCGCGATCCCGGGGAGATCCGCGGGCTGCTCCTGAACGCCGCCCGCCACCCGGAGTACCTGACGCAGCGGGAGCGGGCGGAGCTGGCCCGGTACGTGGGGGGCCCGCGGCGGTGAGCCGCCCGGCCGCGGCCGGCCTCTGGCTGGGCGTCTTCACGCTGTATCTCGCCACCCTCCACCCGGCCTTCCCGCTCGACGATACGCCCGAGACCATCACCGCCGCCGTCAGGCTCGGCATCCAGCACGCGCCGGGGTATCCCTTGCTCACGCTGGCGGGCAAGCTGGCCTCCGCCATCCCCGCCGGCGGGATCATGTTTCGCGTCAACCTCCTCGCCGCCGTTCTCGGCGCTTCGGTCGCGGTGGCGCTGGCGGTGTGGTGCGCCGGGCTGCCGGGCGTCCCCGCGTGGGCGGCGGCGGCGGGAGCCGTCGCGTTCGGGACCTCGCGCATCGCGTGGGAATGCGCACTCGCCGCCAAGGGCGGCACGTACCTGCTGAACCTCCTGTTGATCCTCGGCGCCGTCGCCGCGCGGTCGGTTCCGGGAGCCTGGTTCTGGCTCGGGCTGGCGCTGGCGAACCACTGGATGTCCGCGGTGTGCTGGGTCCCGGTGCTGGTCTTCGCGGGCCGGCCGTGGTCCGCGCGCGGGGCCACGCTGGCCACGGTCCTCGCGAGCCTTGGGATCTCGGCCTACCTCCAGTTGCCGCTGTGCGCCGGGCACGAGCCCGCGTGGGGCGATCCGGTGACGCCCGGAGGATTCC
The DNA here is from genome assembly GCA_964400385.1 of uncultured bacterium. Taxonomy (GTDB): domain Bacteria; phylum Oederibacteriota; class CAKKQC01; order CAKKQC01; family CAKKQC01; genus CAYNUZ01. The sequence continues at coordinate 8,742 of CAYNUZ010000081.1, forward strand.
TTTCGGTGGTCTTCCGGCGGGACTTCCTCCCGCAGGCGGCGCTCAAGCCCGCGGCGCTCGGGTTCGCCCAGGCCGTCTACGCGGTCTTCAGTCCGCTCCGGGACGGGGGCGCGCTCTTTCTGCTGCTCGGCACCGCCGGCGCCGTGCTCCTGTGGCGCTCCCGCCGGCCCGCCTTCACGCGGCTGGCCGCGGGCGCGGCCGTCTCGCTGGCAGCCGTCGCCGCGCTGGCGAATCCCGTCCACCTGTCCACCGGCGAGTGGATCTTCTGGCTCATGGACCGGTTCTTCCTGCCGTGGGAGGCGGCCTGTGCGGCGGGGTTCGCGGCCGCCGTGGGCCTGCTCGCCGTGCGGCTTCCGCCCCCGTGGCGGCGCGCCGGGTGGGCCGCGGCGGTGCTCGTCCCCGCGACGCTGCTCGTCGCGAAACTGGACCGCAACAACCACGCCCGGGACTACGTCGGGTACGCCTACGCGCACAAGTTGCCCGGGCCGGCGGCGCCGGCG
>CAYNUZ010000082.1:0-9232 GCA_964400385.1 uncultured bacterium
GGTGGCACCACGCCGCGGCCGCCGTCCCGCCCGGCAGGATGAAGCTGGTCAGCGGCTTCAGCCGCGCATTCATCCCGTCAATCGCGTGCTCCAGCCGCGCGACCTGGGTGGCCGTCACGCGCAGCGCGCGCCGGGCGTGCGGCGTGTCCCGCGGCGGCACGCACAGGTCCGCCCCGACGTCGAAGAGGTCGTTCTGGACCGACGCGACCAGGGCCCGGGTCCGGCCGCGCACGCCCAGCGCGAGGAGCCCGAGCAGCGCGTTGACCTCGTCCACGGTCCCGAACGCCTCGACGCGCGCTCCGGCCTTGGGAACGCGGACGCCGTCGCCGAGCGCGGTCGTCCCGTCGTCGCCCGCCCGCGTGTAGATCCGGTCCAGCCGCACCATGCGGCACATTGTATCGAAGGGACCCGGCAGCTATACTCGGGGTCGCATGAGCCGGTTTGAGGACACCGCCGCCCGGATCCGCCCGCACGATCCTGCGCTCCTCACGCGCGCGGCGGCCCGGCTCGATCTCCTGACCAAGCCGCAGGGCAGCCTCGGCCAGCTCGAGGCGCTCGCCCGCCAGGTCGTCGCGACCACGGGGAAGGACCGGCCGGGGTTCGCGGGCAAGACGGCGTTCTGCTTCGCCGCGGACCACGGGGTCGCCGCGGAGGGGGTCAGCGCCTATCCGCAGGCGGTCACCGCCCAGATGGTCCTCAACTTCCTGCGCGGGGGCGCGGCCATCAATGTCCTCGCCCGCCAGGCGGGCGCGAGGATCGTCGTCGCCGATCTCGGCGTGGCGGAAGCGCTGCCGGCGCACCCGGAGCTCGTGTCCGCGCGCATCGGCGCGGGCACGGCCAACTTCGCGAAGGCCCCGGCGATGACCCGCGACCAGGCCCGGGCGGCCGTGGAGGCCGGGATCCGGATCGCGGAGGCCGAGATGGACCGCGGCGCCGACCTCCTGGCCACGGGTGAGATGGGCATCGCCAATACGACGTCGGCCACGGCCCTGGTGGCCGCCTTCACCGGCCTGGACCCGCTGGAGCTTACCGGGTACGGGACCGGCATCGACGAGGCGCACCGGGTCCTGAAGGCGGGCGTCGTGCGCCGGGCGCTGGCGCTCCACCGTCCCGATCCCGCCGACCCGCTGGGCGTCCTGACCGCCGTGGGCGGGTTCGAGATCGGCGGGCTGGCCGGCGTCATGCTGGCGGGCGCCGCCCGCCGGGTGCCGGTGATCATCGACGGGTTCATCTCCGGCGCCGCGGCGCTCGTCGCCTGCGGGCTGGCCCCGTCGCTGCGGGAACACCTCATTGCGGCGCACCGTTCGGCCGAGCGCGGCCACCAGGCCGCGCTGGCGCACCTCTCCCTCGCCCCGCTGCTCTCGCTGGGGATGCGGCTGGGCGAGGGGACCGGCGCGGTGCTGGCCATGCACCTCGTGGATGCCGCGTGCCGCATCCTCAACGAGATGGCGACCTTCGAATCCGCCGGCGTCTCCGAAAAGAGCGCCCCGCTCCCCGACCCGGCGACGTGATCCACCTGCTCCTCGGCGGCGCGCGTTCCGGCAAGAGCCGGCGCGCGCTGGAACTGGCCCGCCGGTCCGGGGCGCGGCGCGTCGTCTTTCTCGCCACTGCGGAGCGCATGGATGCCGAGATGCGCCGCCGGATCGCGGCGCACCGCCGGGAGCGGCCCGCCGCGTGGACGACGATCGAAACGTCCCGCCGGGTCCCGGAATCGCTGGAAAGGCTCCCGCTCCGGACGACGGTCGTGCTCGACTGCCTGACCCTCTGGGTCGCCCGGCTGGTCTCGGATCGCGCGCCGGATGCCATGATCCTCGGGACGGTGGACCGGTTCCTACGGGCGGTGCGGGCGCGCCGCCTCAGGCTCTATGCCGTCTCCAATGAGGTCGGGTCTGGGGTGGTGCCCCCCTCCCGGCTGGGCCGTCGGTTCCAGGACGCGCTCGGAGCGGTCAACGCACGCGTCGCCGCCGCCGCCGACCGGGTCGAGCTCATGGTGGCCGGGCTGCCGCTCACGGTGAAGGGCCGGTGATCCGGCCGCTGCTCTCCGCGATCAGTTTCCTGACGATCTTCAGGGTGCCCGAATCCATCCACGGGGACCGGGCGGCGCTCGCCCGCTCAACCGGCTGGTATCCCGCCGTGGGGCTCCTCATCGGGGGCCTGGCCGCGGCCGCCTATACGTGGATGCCGGAGTTCCCTCCCCTGCCGCGCGCGGTGCTCGTCGTGCTCCTCCCGGTAGTCCTGACCCGGGCGCTCCACCTCGACGGCTTCGCGGATGTCTGCGACGGCCTCGGGGTCTTCGGGCCGGTGGCCCGCCGGCTGGAGGTGATGCGGGATCCCCGGCTCGGCACGTTCGGCGTCGCCGGCCTCGCCTTCAACCTGCTCTGGCGGATCGCCGTCCTCGCCTCCCCGCTCGCCCAACCGGTGGTTGCGGTCCTGGCCGCCCCGGTGCTGGGGCGCTGGGCCATGGTGCTGGCGCTCCGGCTGGCGCCGTACGGGAGCGGCGGCAAGCTCGCGGCCGCCGCCGTCCGGCCGGGTCTGACCGCCCTGTCGGCCGCAACTCTCGTTCTCCTGCTCCCGGTGAGCGGCGCACCCGCCACGGTGCTGCCCGCCATCGCGGCCACGGCCGTCCTGGCCTGGCAGTGGACGCGGTTTGCACGGTCCTGGTTCGGCGCCCTGACCGGCGACAGCCTGGGCGCACTGAATGAGATTGTTGAACTGACCGTCCTGGGCCTGTTCTTGCACGCGCCACCTGCATGATTCCCGATCCCGCCGGTTGAGTAGGATGGGCGTGATGCTGAACGTCACGCTCTTTCTGGCTCTGCTGGCCGCCGCGGACGGGACGCAGGGAGCCACCGCCCCGGCCCCGGCCGCCCTCTTTCCCCTCAAGATCGGGGCGCGGTATGGCTATATCAACCGCGATGGATCGCTCGTCCTGCCCGCGACGTTCGAGGATGCCCGGGCATTCTCGGAGGGGCTTGCCCCCGCCAAGCTCGACGGAAAATTCGGGTTTATCGATTCCACCGGGACTTTCGTCCTGGCACCCTCCTACGACTACGCCTGGCCGTTCGTGGAAGGCCTGGCGATGGTTAAGAAGGGCAACCGGTTCGCGCAGATCAACCACCGGGGGGAAGTACTCGGCAATCGCTTCTATGAATGGGTGGGGGATTTCTCCAATGGACTCGGCCGATTCCATCGTGGGGGGCGGATGGGATTCCGCGATCGGGCTGGCCGGGAGGTCATCGCCCCGCAGTTTGGCGATGCCGGGCCATTTACGAGCGAGGGCCTCACCTGGGCGGTGGCCCGGGGGAAGGGGTGCGGGTACATCAACCGGGCCGGCCAGTGGGTGATCCCGCCACGGTATCGAAACGTCTATCTCTTTGGCGAGGGGCTCGCCGGGGTCCGCGAATCTGGGAAGGACCGGAAGTATGGCTTTATCTCGACGAACGGGGTGTACCAGATCCCGCCCCGGTATGACCAGGCGGGAGCCTTTGCGGACGGGTTGGCGCCGGTGATGGTGAACGGGCGTTGGGGGTTCATTGACCGGACGGGCGCGATGAAGATCCCGCCGCGCTTCGACGAGATCCGCTGGTTCGTCGGAGGCCGGGCCCAGGTCCGGATCGGCCGGAGGTGGACATTCATCGACACCTCGGGGGCGTTGATCGCCCCTGCCCAGTTCTCGTGGTGCATGGACTTCCGCGACGGGCTGGCGCTGGTGTCGCTTGAGGGCCTGGAAGGCTACCTCACCCCCGACGGGACCTGGGTCTGGAACCCATACCGACACGTCCTCCGCGCTGCCGCACAACCTGCCTGCCTGCTGTTCATTCTCGTCTTCCTGCCCGGGCTCCTCCTGCGGCGAATCGCGTCCCGGGCCCTGCGCGAAATGCACGCCGCGTCGCCGTCCGAACGTGTGGCCAGGCTGTATCGCCTCCAGAAGGTCTCGGGGGGCCTGACGGTCGGCGTCATGATCCTGCTGGTCCTCCTGCCCCTGGCGCCCTGGTTTGAGCCTGTCGTCAAGCTTGAGTTTCTCCTGACCAACCGTCTGGAGGCGGCAGGCTGGAGCGGCGCGGCAACGTCTCATTTCGTACAGTGGCTCCTGGCGCTGATCCCTATCTACGCGAGCTACCTCTTCACCACCTCAGCCCTGTTCGAGCTGGACCGCCTTGTCCGCCGGACCCGTTGGAACCTGGCGGGATACCTCGGCATGCATGTACGCGCCCTCCTGGTCGGCGCCCTCCCGTACATGTTGCTGCAGGCCGCCGAGCGCTGGTGGCCCGGAGCGGCCGCCCACCCCTGGCTCCTCCTCGGCGGATATCTTGTGACCCTGTTGACGTTTTCTCCCGTCCTCATCCATTTCATCTGGCGGACGCGCGCCCTGAATGCCGGGGCGATTCGCACGATGGTGGAGGATCTTTCCCGGCAATCCGGGGTTCACGTGACCGGGGTACATCTCTGGTCCATGCCTGGGGGCAAGGTTGCCAATGCGATGATTGCAGGACTCTTCCCCATCTGCCGGGTGGTCTTCGTCAGCGATACCCTCCTGAAGGAATTCTCGGCGCGCGAACTCCGCGTGGTCCTCGCGCACGAATTCGGACATATCAAGCGCTGGCACCTGGGCTGGTTCGGCGTGATCGGCCTCCTCTTCGTCGTGGCGACGGCTGTTCTCTGGTCGGGGCACCTGCACTTCCCGGGCGCCGGGCATTTGCCGGGGTGGGGCGGCCCCGTCCTGAATTTCGCCTTCGTTCTGGCCTATCTCTATCTCATCCGGAACTATTTCTCCAGGAAATTTGAGTTTCAGGCCGACCGGTACGCCGTCGAGGTCACCCGGGATGCCCGCAGCTTCGCGTCGAGCATGCGCAAGCTGGCACGCCTCAACGGGCAGCCAGGCGACTGGTCACGCTGGCACGGCCTGGTCGTGACGCATCCCGGCGTGGAGGCCCGGATCAAGGCGGTCCAGCGCCCCCTCGACGCCAGGCGGGAGACCCGGGGCCGCCGCGCGCGCTGAGGACTACCCCGCCAGCGGGGGCTGGGGCCGGCCGTGCTCGTCGAGGGTGCCGGCCACGGCAGGATTGCGGTACGTGATCCGGATCCCGGACTTGGCGGCCTGGGCCAGCGCGGACCGGGCATCCTTCGCGATCGTCTTGGCGAACGGCACCTCGATCCCCGCGGTGTACCGCCGCAGGACGTCCGGCGCGCCGGTGAACATCCCGTCGGACACGACGTCCAGGGCGGTCTTCTTGCCGTCGTCGGTCTGGTCCTTCCACAGGTTCCGGGCCGCCTCCAGGTCGGTGCCGTCCCAGAACTGCGCCTCCGCGGCGCTCACGTAGACCGCATGCCGGTTGTTCCGCGGCCCCGGGGGCGGCATGCCGAGGAGCTTTACGACCTCCTGTTCCAGCGCCCGTCCGGCGTCATGGTCGAGCGGCTGCCTGATCGCGAGGAAGCCCCCGAGGTCGTAGACCCGCTTCCCCCACGCCACCGCCTCCTGGTCCGCGCCCTCCCCGCCGCCGCCGGCCGCGGCCCCGGTGGGCAACGCATCCAGGCCCCAGGTGGCCCCGGCCAGTTCCGCCGCCGTGCGGACCATCGTGAGTATGAACGGGTCGGCCGTCTCCTCCGCCACCAGCAGGTCCGCGGCGCGCGCATACCGCCCGAGGTCGAACCCGAGCTGCACCAGGTTGGACTCCAGCTTCGTCGTTCCCGTGCGGAAGGCGTAGACCGCCGCCGCATGACCCTCGTGCGTCATCTTCCGGAGGTGCGCCGCCCACGAAGCCAGGGTGGAGTACCGGAACAGGTGGAAGTCCGCCTGCAGCGGCTTGCGCGCCCCCTCCCCGGCCGGAATTTCGTCCCATGCCTTGAACGAAGTCTCCCACGCGGTGTTCAGCGTCCGGATGTCCAGGTACTTGCCCTTGAGCCACGTCCGGTACGCCTGCGCGCACCGGGGTGAGTGGTCCAGCGCCAGCGACGGGGGCCGCCGGGTCGCGGCCTCCTTCTGGTGCTGGCCGAAGTCCTGGTAGAAGGCGACGGCGTCCTTGAAGTGCGCGGCGCATTCGCGGAAGACCGAGCCCACCCAGTCCGCCACCTGGAGGGCGTTGTTCATCAGCAGCGGGTGGCCCCCGGTCGCCGAGAGGATCGGGGCCTGCTTGAGGTCGCGCATGCCGTACTCGTTGACGTCCACCCACGGCGGCGGCGCGGCGTGGTCGATCACCAGCGCGGGCACCAACCCCTTGGCCCGGACGGCGGCGACCAGCGGGTCCACGGAGGAGAAATCCACGGGCCCGGCGCCCTTGGGCTGGGCCTTCGCCCACGGCAGGACGACCTTGACGCCGGTGTAGCCGAGGCCCGCCGCGCGGTCCACCCCGGACCGGAATCCCGCCGGATCGATCCCGCCCGGCCGTTCCAGGGACGCGAACAGGGGCCGCATGGCTCCACCTTATCACCGGGCTCCGGCCGCCGGGTACAATGCACCCAGCCGATGTCTTCAGGACCGTCGCGCCCGCTTCCCCGCCGGATCGCCGGGTGCCTGCTGGCCGGATGGCTCGCGGGATGCGCGGGCGGCCGCACGATGACGGACGCGGAGCTGAAGGAAGGCGCCCTGGTCTTCGGGTACATGGACATGCACGACGCCCCGTCGCGGCTCCAGTGGTTCACGCTGCGGCAGGTGAAGCCGAAGACGAAGGAACCCTACTGGCAGTTGGGGGTCCACAAGAACGTGTTTTCCCACCAGGGGTTGCCCGTGGGCTCCTACCAGCTCAGCCGGTTCGGGGGCATGAGCGGCCTCAACCTTTTCCTCTTCTACCTCGGCGGCCAGCAGTACGAGTACTCCTTCCCGGTGCAGGCGGAGGGCTTCCGGATCGAGGGCCCCGGCGTCCGCTTCCTGGGCTCATGGAAGTACGTCAAGGCCGGATCGTTCTGGAACGAGAAGTTCGACATCCGGCCGATTCCTCACCCGAATGAGCGCGAGGTGCTCGAGCGGCTCCTGCCGGACCTCAAGGACAAGCCCTGGCTCGTGCAGCGGGCGCGCAAGCGGCTCGCGGAGCTGCCGTGAAGCGGCCGGCCGGGCCCGCCCTGCTCCTGCTCGCACCCCTCCTCGCCTCCTGTGCGGGACCCGCGCTCGTCCACGTGTCGTCCCTGTCCGACGTGCGCAAGCACGAGGTCATCATCGTCGGCCGCGTGCGCCTGACGCCGCCCTTGGAGGCGGACGAACAGGAGGTCAAGGGGATCGTGGTCGGCAAGGCCCGGTACCGGAACAAGATCTTCATCCTGACCTCGTATGCCTGGAAGCCGCTCGAGGAGGAGCCCTCCGGCTCGGACTACCGGGACCGGATCGAGGCGGTGCTGGAGCGGACCTTTACCGTGGTGTCAACGCCCGGTCCCTTCTACATCCGGGGCGCGACCATCCTGGTCGCCGACGGGGCCGGGACGGCCGGGAACGTGTACCTGCCGGGGGGGTTGCAATTCACGATGCACCGCGACGACCGGGCCGTCTACATCGGCACCATCCACTACCGCCGCGACGAATTCTGGCACGTCGGCAAGCCCGAGGTGGAGGATGACTACGCGGACGCCGCCTCCCAGTTTCACCGCACGTTCGGTGCGGACGTCCCCCTCCGCAAGGAGCTCGCCCGGCCGGTCAGGTAGGCCCGGCCGTCTCCGGAATCAGGTCAGTCCCCGGTAATGTGACGTATCGTTCCAGAGCTCGAGCTGGCCACCGTGCGGGTGGCACGACACGATCGAGACGCTGGCGGACCCCACCGAATCGAGGCTGCGGAAGTACTGGATCGGCAGCCCGACGAGCTGGAGCGCGAGCGCGCGGATCATGCCGCCGTGCGTCACCACGAGGATCGTCCCCTCCGGGGTGGCGACCAGCGCCTCGTCGATGAAGGCCTGCGCGCGGTCCAGGAGCTGGTTGACCGTCTCGCCCTCGGGCGCCTGGTAGTTGGGATCCACCCGCGCCCACTGCTCCACGCTCTCGGGATCCTCGGCCCCGATGTCCGCCCAGGTCTGGCCCTCCCACGTGCCGAAGCTGAGCTCGCGCAGGAGCGGCGTGGCCACCGCCTGGACGTCGCGCCCCTTGAGCGCCAGCGCCGCGGTCTCGCCGGCCCGCCCCAGGTCGCTGGTCCATGCGGCATTCAGCTTGACGTTCCGCAGCCGCTCCTTGAGGGACGTCGCCTGCACGCGCCCCGTGGGCGAGAGCGCGATGTCGGTGTGGCCCTGGATCAGCTTCCCGCGGTTCCACTCCGTCTCGCCGTGGCGCACCAGCAGCCAGCGCGTCATGCCGGAACCGCCGGGCGTTCCGCCGTGCCCTTGACCAGCGCCGATACCGCCTTGAAGTCCCCGGTGCCCGCGCGCCGCAGCCACTCGAACGCCACGGCCTCCGCGGTCGTGACCGTGATCCCGCCGGCCCGCATCCGGTCGAGCGCCACCGCGGCGTCGAGCGGCCGCCGCGAGCCGGTGGCGTCGGCCGCCAGGAAGACCCGGGTGCCGGATGCGGCAAGCTCCAGCGCGGTCTGGGCCACGCACACGTGGGCCTCGATTCCGGCCACGACGAGCTGCGGGCGGCGCAGCGCCGCCCACCGCGCGGCGAAGACGGGGTTCGGCGCGCATGAGAACTCGACCTTCACGACCGGGTCCCACGCCGGGACCCGTGCGCGGAGCGTCTCCACCGTCGGACCCAGGCCCTGGGGATACTGCTCCGAGACGAGGACGGGGACGCCGAGGAGCCGGGCCACGTCCGCGAGGAACCCGATCCGCTCCAGGACCGCGGCGCCGTCGTGGATGACCGGCATGAGCCGCTCCTGGACGTCCACGATGAGCAGCGCGCTGGTTTCCCGCGACAACAGGTCGGTTGGCATGGCCTTCCCTGCATTGTATCCAAGGGGGACGGTTGCTATCTTGGTCCTGCCATGGGATTTGACACCTCGCCCGTCGAGCGGGACGTGACGATCGCGATCCGGAAGGTCGCGAACGGGTACGTCCTCCGCATCTTCCGGCCCGCCAAGCCGTACGCCTCCGAGCGGGAGTGGGAGACGCGCGAAATGGTGTTCGTGGGGCTCGAGCCGTGCCTCGAGTTCGCGCGCAAGTTCCTCCAGAACCCCTGGGAAACCCAGGTCGGCGGATGAGCCGGATGCGGGTGACCCGGGGGCTGGCCCCGGGGCAGGTCCTCCAGCGCGACCGGCGCGGCCGCGCGGCGTGCGTCTTCAGCGGGGACGCCCGGGCCGAGGGCGTGGTCTGGGCGCGGGCC
>CAYNUZ010000083.1:0-9183 GCA_964400385.1 uncultured bacterium
CCGATCCCAACGAGGCCGTGGGCTTCCGCAGCGCCGAGGCGCTGGTGGGGATCGGCGCCCCGGCGGTGCCGGTCCTGATCGAGGCCCTCGGGGCCGACGATCCGGGGGCCCGGATCAGCGCGGGCGAGGCTCTCCAGCGGATCGGGACGCCCGAGGCGCTGGCGGCCCTGCGCGCCGCGGAGCCGCCGGAGCCGGCCCCTCCCACCGCGGAATAGGGCTAGGGGTTGCGGGCGATCGCCAGCAGCAGCAGGATCGCGGGCAGGTAGATCATCGAGGCGGCGAAGACCGCCCGCGCGGCCGCCTCCGTCCGGTCCATCCAGAACCGCACCTCGAACAGGAAGAAGAGGAAGCCCAGGACAAACGCGCCCGTGAGGTACAGCCCCCCGGTGGTGTCGAAGTAGGCCGGGACGAAGGAGACCGCGAGCAGGCCGAACCCCCAGCCCACGATCCGGCGCGCCGCCAGCAGCCCCTCCGGATCCCGGTCCGGCAGCATCCGCCAGCCCACGCGGGCGTAGTCCGCGCGGTGCAGCCAGGCGATCGCGGTGAAGTGCGGCACCTGCCAGGCGAACTGGATCAGGAAGAGGGCCACCGCCTCCGGGCCGATCGTCCCGCTGGCGGCCGCGTACCCGATGACCGGCGGCAACGCGCCCGGGACCGCCCCGACCACCACGCACCAGGCGCTCGTGCGCTTCATCGGCACGTAGACCAGCAGGTACACGAGCGACGTGGTCATGGCCAGGGCCGCGGCCAGCCAGCCGCCGTGGACGGCGAGGATCAGGGTGCCCGCGCCCATCGCCACCCCGCCGAACCAGCTCGCGTGCAGCGGGGGGATCCGGCCGGCGGGGATGGGCCGGCGGGCGGTCCGGCGCATCCGCGCGTCCCACGGGTGCTCGAGCAGCATGTTGAGCGCGGCGGTGCCCGCGCTGGCCAGGTCCGCCCCGAGCAGCGCCCAGGCCAGGCGCGGCAGGTCGAGCGGCCCGGCGGTCCCCGCCCGGAAGCCCGCGAGGACGGTCGCGAGCACCAGGAAGGTGATCTCCGGCTTGGCGAGGACCAGCCAGTCAGCCACGGCTGCGCGCCCGGACGGCGAGGGCCAGCGTGGTCGCGAAGAGCAGCCCGCCCACGGCCACGTGGAGCGCGGTCACGACGACAGGGAGGCCGTGCCACACCGACATCGCGCCCAGCCAGACCTGCGTGGCCAGGATGAGCGGGCGGGCGGCGCCCGCCGTGCGTTCGAGGGTCCCGGGTCGCGACCGGTGGTATGCGACGTGCGCGACCGCGAGCACCAGGACGGCCACCAGCGCGGCGCCCGCGCGGTGCGCGAAGTTGATCCGGGCGCCGAAGTCGGGCAGGTCCGGGATCCAGGCCCCGTTGGACCGCGGGAAGTCGGGGAAAGCCATCCCCTCGCCGGTGTGGCGCATGACCGCGCCCACCAGGATCTGGCAGAAGATCACGGCGGCGGCGGCGGCCGGGAGCGCCGCGGCGCGGCGGAACGCCGGGGCGGGAGGGCGTTGCCAGCCCGGGCCCGTCGCCAGCGCCGTGGTCAGCGCCAGGCTGAAGATGAGCTGGGCCAGTCCCGCGTGCGCCGAGGAGACCGCGGGGGGCAGCTTCAGGAGGACCGTGGCGCCCCCGAGGAGGGCCTGCAGGACCACCGCGCCCATCGCCAGGAAGACCATCCGCCGGATGAGCGGCCGGCGCTCCCGGCGGGCCACCCAGGCGGCCAGCCCGGCCGTGAGGAGGACGACGGTGCCCGCGATGAGCCGGTGGGTGTGCTCGAACCGCACTCCCCCCTCCATCCGGGGGAAGAGGGTGCCGAAGGAGAGCGGCCAGTCGGGGACGGAGAGGCCCGACGCGGTGCTGGTGACGAGCGCCCCGGCGATGAGCAGGATCCAGATGGCGGCCGCGACGAACGTCGCGTACCGGTGCAGGGCAGGATTAGCCGGGGTGCGGGACATGGAAGGTGAATTCTAGCACCGGCGGGGCCCCGGGGCCCACGACGAGGGTCCGCCGCCGCGTCCCGAGCGCCTCGTGCCAGGCCTCGATGGTATAGGTTCCGGGGGGCAGCGCGGGGAGGGCGAACCGGCCGTCCGGCCCGGACACGGCGAAGAACGGGTGGGGCAGGACGCCGGCCCACGCGCCCATCCAGCCGTGGACATCGCACCGGATCCGGACCATCACCTCCGGCGCAGTGAACGACCGGCGGATGGTCCACGGGGCCTTCCGGGGCGGCATCGCGGCGTTGAACGGCGCGCCGGCCTTCGCCAGCGCATGGATGTTGTGCAGGACGGGGTCGCTGTTCACGATCTCGAGGGGCTGGCCGACCATCAGCCCGAGGACGTGCGGCTCGTACCGGCAGCCGTGCTGGTCAATGCGCACCGGCGAAGCGGGGACGGGATACCGGGCGGCGCCCAGCCCCTCCCGCACGTAGACGAAGACGTTGGCGAGCCCGCCGTCCGCCGCGGCGACGATCCGCTCGTCCGGCAGGCCACCCGGGTGCATGGCCCGGCAGGCCGGTTCGGACACGGGCACCGGGCGGGACCGCGGGGCCGGGCCGTCGAGCCGGATCCGGCCGGGAATGGGTGTGGGGGCCGCCGCCGTGGCCGTGCGGACGGCCAGGAGCAGGAAGGCCGTGATCAATCCCGCGAGGCGCGGGCTGACCGACGAAGTCAGGGTGCGGGTGAGGGGGAGGGCCACGGCGCGTCGTCGTCGCGCCGGGCGAGGTCCACGAGCTCGATATACCGCGCGTCGAGCTGGATGCGGCGCGCCTCGATCCGGCGGAACCAGGCGATGCCGCCGCCGATCAGGGCCATGGTCACCCCGAGGAGCAGGGTGATCGCGATGTTGAACGCCGCCCCGAGGTTCCGGCTGTCCCCGTCCGCGCCGAAGCACACCGGGCAGGCGGCCGCGAGGGCGGGGAGGAGGGCCAGGAGCGCCGTGACCGGCAGCAGGCGGCGCGTCATGCGGGTCACGCCGCCCGGTAGGTGCGGCGGAACCAGGCGAGGTACGGGAGGAGGCCGGCGCCGGAGGTGAAGGCGATCAGGGCGTACCAGAGGCCGGGGGCGTATCCCTCGCGGTACCGCACGACGCCCCATCCCCCGAACCCGAAGCAGAACAGCGCGGCCGTGACGATGAAGAAGACGTGGAAGCTGCGCAGGCTCACTTGGCGCGGGCCGGCGCGTGCGGGGCCGCGGGCGCCGCGGTCCCCTCCGCCGGTTCCGCGCCGTGGGTGGCGGTCACCGCGGGGATGCTCCCCGGGACCACGTATTCGTCGTGCATGCAGTCGAGCAGCGGCAGCGTCACGAGCACCACCACGAAGGCCACGGTGAGCGCCAGGAAGCTGTAGATCACCTTGTGCTCGGTCTTGAGGTGCATGAACCAGGCCGCCACGATGGAGGCCTTGATCGAGGCGATGATGAGCGCCACGATCACGGCCTGGTGGATCGGCATGTGGAGGTAGGAGGCCCCCACCGTCACGATGGTGAACACGCCCAGGGCGGCGAACACCGTGAGGTAGACGCCCTTCGAGGTGTGCCCGTCGCCGCTCATAGGAGGTAGATCGTGGGGAAGAGGAAGATCCACACGATGTCCACGAAGTGCCAGTACAGGCCCGCCGCCTCGATCCGGCCCGCGAAGAACGGCTCCTCGAAGTCCCGGCCGCTCATCCACAGGAGCAGCGAATTGGCGATGATGCCGCAGATCACGTGGATCCCGTGCAGCCCGGTCATCGTGAAGTAGACGCCGTAGAACATGTTCGTGGAGGGGAAGTGCCCGGCCTCGAACTTGTGGCTGTACTCGAAGTACTTCACGATCAGGAAGCAGAACGAGAGCGCGATCGTCAGGCCCAGGTACATCCGGAACCCGGCGCGGTCCAGCTCCAGCGCCTTGGCATACGCGAAGACCATGGTGACGGACGAGGTGATCAGGATGGCGGTGTTCAGCGTCCCCAGCGGGATGTTCAGGACCTCCCAGCCGTGCGGCCAGGCCGGCGCGGTCACGCGGAAGATGATGTAGGACGTGAACAGGGTCGAGAAGAGCATGATCTCCGACGCGAGGAAGAGCCACATGCCGAGCTTGGCGTGGCTCACCCCGCTCTGCATGGGGAGGGCGTCGGACTGCGCGGCCGCCATCACCGGCCCCGCTTTTCCGGCGCGTCCTGCGGCGTGAAGTCCTGCGACTCGCCCGGCGCGCTGTACTCGTACGGGCCGCGGCGGACCACGGGGACCGACGCGAAGTTGCCGTGCGGGGGCGGGGTGGGGCAGGCCCAGTCCAGCGTCGTCGCCTGCCACGGGTTGCGGTCCGTGACCTTCTCGCCGCCCGCCAGGCTCGAGAAGATGTTGTAGAAGAAGACCGCCTGGAAGGCCAGGAGCGCGTACGCCGACCAGGCCATGAACGGGTTGAGGTAGTTCGTGGACTGGTTGTGGAACTGGGTGGTCGGGTCGTAGAGGCGGCGCTGGACGCCGGCCAGCCCCTGGATGAACATCGGGAAGAAGATCCCGTTCATCGCCAGGACCGAGCCCCAGAAGTGGATCTTCCCGAGCGTGTCGTTCATCTTCCGGCCGAACATCTTGGGGAACCAGTAGTACACCCCGCCCATGAGGGCGATGATGCTGCCGGTGACCACCACATAATGGAAGTGGCCGATCACGTAGTACGTGTCGTGCAGGTAGATGTCCGTCACGCTGACGCCCAGCGGCAGCCCCGTCAGCCCGCCGATCCCGAAGAGGGGCAGGAAGGCCAGGGCGAAGAGCATCGGCGTGGTGTACCGGATGGAGGCGCCCCGCAGGGTGTAGACCAGGCAGGTCAGGATCGCCACCGACGGGATCGAGATGATGAGGGTGGTCACGAGGAAGAAGTTCGCCAGCGCCGGCTTCATGCCCGACAGGAACATGTGGTGGGCCCAGACGATGAAGGACATGAATCCCAGGAAGATCATGGAACCGACCATTTCCTTGTAGCCGAACAGCGGCTTGCGCGTGTTGTTGGCCACGATCTCGGCCACGATGCCGATCGCCGGGAGGATCAGGACGTACACCTCGGGGTGGGCCAGGAACCAGAACAGGTGCTGCCAGAGGAGCACCTGGCCGCCGCCGGAGTGGCCCGCCAGCGGTTCGCCGGAGACGACCAGCCCGGCCGGCAGGAAGAAGCTGGTATGGAACACGCGGTCCATGAACTGGAGGATGGCGGCGCCCTGGAGCGGCGGGAAGGCCAGCAGCAGGAGGATGGCGGTCACGAACTGGGCCCAGACGAAGATCGGCAGGCGGGAGAACGTCAGGCCCGGCGCACGCATGTTGATCGTCGTCGTGATGAAGTTCACCGCGCCCAGCAGGGACGAGAAGATGAGGAAGAGCATCGCCACCAGCCACGTCGTCTGTCCCGGCGAGATGTCCGACAGCGGCGGGTAGGAGGTCCAGCCCGACTGGGCCGCGCCGCCCGGCAGGACGAAGCTGGCCAGCATCAGCAGGCCGCCCGGCAGGTAGAGCCAGTAGGACATCATGTTCCACCGCGGGAAGGCCATGTCCGGCGCGCCGATCATGAGGGGCAGCACGTAGTTGCCGAACGCGCCCACGCCGATCGGGACGATGCCCAGGAACACCATGATGGTGCCGTGCATCGCGCCGAGCTGGTTGTAGAACTCCGGGCTGATGATCCCGCCGGGCGCGAGCGACTCCGGCAGCAGCGCACCGAGGAGGGGGATCGGCCGGCCCGGATAGGCGAGCTGGGTCCGGATCAGGATGGCCATCGAGAACCCGATGAGCAGGAACACCATCGAGGTGAAGAGGTACTGGAGCCCGATGACCTTGTGGTCCACCGAGAACACGTACTTCCGCATCCAGGTGAGCTCGCCGTGCCCGTGCGCGTCGTGCGTGCCGTGCGCGTGGGCGGTCTGCGATTCGCGCGGCGTCATATGGCGTCCAGCCTGGCCTGGGCCTTGATCCAGGCGTCGAATTCCTTCTGCGTCTGCACGACAAAGTCGCCGCGCATCGCGTAGTGCGCGATCCCGCAGAGCTGGGCGCAGCCGATCTCGTAGGCGCCCGCCGCGCTCGGCTCGAACCAGAGCGGGATCCGCAGCCCGGGCACCGCGTCCTGCTTCATGCGGAACTCGGGGACGAAGAAGTCATGGATGACGTCCTTGGACGAGAGATAGATGAGGACCTTCTTGCCGAGCGGCGCGTGGACCTCGTTCATCGCGAACACGTCGTCCTTCGCGGCCGGATCCGAGCGGTCGAGCCCGATCGGGTTGTTCATGCCCGCGAGCGCCGGATCGGTGCGGCCGAACTTCCCGTCCGGCCCGGCGTAGTGGACGTTCCAGGCGAACTGCTCGGCGATGACCCGCACGACCGTGCACTCGGCTTCCGCGGGGACATGCTGCTTCATGATGCCCCACTGCGGCAGGCCGTACACGCCGATGAGCGTCAATTCGAAGATGACGACGGCGATGTCGGGAATCATCGCCGTCAGGTGGCCGGGCTCCGCGTACACCGCGGACACGCCGGGCTGCCGGCGGAACCGGATCAGGCAGTACAGCATGAACGAGCCCCACAGGAGGAACATGCCGACCATCACCCAGTGGATCAACCCGATCCCCCAGTCGATCGCGGGCGCGTACGTGGAGCCCTGGGCCGGCAGACCCCAGTTGAACTTCGCGGCAGCGTTCATGGGTTGGGATTGTAGCAGAGGGGTTCAAGCGCCTCAAATCAAGGGGGGCCTCTCCCTCCCGGATCCATGACGCCCGTCAGGGTCCCCGCTGTCCCGGGTCATGGCGACCCGCCCCCCGCCCTTTGACATGGAAGGGACCGACCCTTAAGATAGCCTCCGTTTTATATGACGACCACGCGTGCGCTCCTGAACGGCTGGCGGAAGCTCTGGATCCCGGTCGCGGCGGCCGGGGCCCTGGCGGCCTGCCAGCATCCCGCCGACCCGGCCGTGCGCGGCGCGGGCTACTTCGTGAAGTTCGGGTGCATCCGCTGCCACGCCATCGGCGAGGCGGGCGGCCGGTACGGCCCGGACCTCTCGTACGTCGGGTTCCGGAAGAGCCCGGAGTGGCTGGCGTTGTGGCTCACCAACCCCCACGCATGGAAGCGGAACACCGTCATGCCCAACCTGCACCTGCCCGACCACGTGCGCGAGGCGCTCGTGGCCTACTTGTCCCAGCAGAAGGGGCAGGCGTTCGACAAGGCCGGCAAGCCGTGGGAGGCGCCCGAGCTCCAGAAGGACCTCGTGAAGAAGGGCGAGACGGTGTTCCTCCGCGTGGGGTGCACGGGCTGCCACGGCGTGCGCGGCGTGGGCGGGAACCCGAACAACAACGTGGTGGGCGGCGTGATCCCGGCGCTCACCGGCGTGATGGAGCGGTACTCAAAGGAAGAGCTGATGGACAAGATCCGCACCGGCAGCACGCCGGGCGCCGCGGACGCGAAGCAGCCGGCGCCGATGATCCAGATGCCCAAGTGGGGCCAGGTGCTCAAGGCCGACGAGCTGCAGGCGCTCGCCGAGTTCCTGAGCACGCTCAAGGCCGGCAAGGCGAAGGGCGGCAAGGGCGGGGACGAGGACTTCTGACGACCGCGGGCGGATAGGGCGGGGCGGAACGGGAGGGCGCGCAGGCGCACCTCCCGGTTTTGTTTTCAAGGGAGGCACGCACGATGGCAGGACACGCGGACCACACGAAGGCGGCGGACGGGACCCCGGGGTTTCCCGGCCCGATGCCGCGGCCGATCAAGATCACGATGATGGGGGCGGGCAGCGGGTTCACGCCGCGGCTCATGAACGACGTGCTCCGGATCCCCGGCGCCGTCTCCGGCCACATCGCGCTGGTGGACATTGACCGCGCGCGGCTGGCGACGATGCACCGGCTCATCACGCGGCTGGCCGCCCAGCTCGGGCGCACCGGGTGGACGGTGTCCGCGACGCCCGACCGGCGGCGTGCGCTGCCGGGCTCGGACTACATCGTGAACTGCATCGAGGTCAGCGGGCTGGCGTGCGTGCGCTGGGACAACGACATTCCGCTGAAGTACGGCATCGACCAGTGCATCGGCGACACCATCGGGCCGGGCGGGCTGTTCAAGGCGCTGCGGACGGTGCCCGTGTGGCTCGGCATCCTGAAGGACGCGGAGGAGCTGTGCCCGGAGGCGCTGGTGCTCAACTACACGAACCCGATGGTCATGATGTGTGCCGCCGCGGGCCGGGCCAGCACGATGCGCGTGGTGGGGCTCTGCCACTCCGTGCAGGGCACCAGCCACCTGCTGGCCCGCCGGGCCGGGGTGCCCTACGAGGAGCTCGAGTGGGACTGCGCGGGGATCAACCACCTGGCCTGGTTCACGAAGCTGCGGCACAAGGGGAAGGACCTCTACCCGCTCCTCAAGGAGAAGGCCCGGCGCGACCTGGCGGGGAAGCCGGCGGACCCGCAGGACGCCAAGGACCTGGTGCGCAAGGACATGATGGTGAACTTCGGGGCCTTCATCACGGAGTCCTCCGGGCACCTCTCGGAATACCTGCCCTACTACCGCAAGCGGAAGGACCTCAAGAAGCGCTACGCCCGGGACCGGTACGACGGCGGGTCGCGGTTCTACGCCACGGAATGGCCGAAGTGGCGCCGCTGGGCCGACCGGGAGCGCCGGGAGATGGTGACCGGGAAGCGGGAGATGCGCTGGGACCGGAGCTGGGAGTACGCGTCCTGGATCATCGAGGCGCGCGAGAAGGACCGGCCCTTCCGGATCCACGGGAACGTCATGAACACGAACCGGGGCGCGGGCGGGCTGATCGCCAACCTGATGGAGAACAACGCCGTGGAGGTGGCCTGCATGATCGACGGGAACGGCGTGAACCCCACGCGCTACGGCCGGCTGCCGGCCCAGATGGCGGCGATCTGCGAATCCAACCTCCGCATGTTCGACCTGGGGGCGACCGCGGCGATCACGCGCAGCAAGGAGGCGGCGATCCACGCGCTCATGCTGGACCCGCTCTCGGCGGCGTGCTGTTCGCCCGCCGAAATCCGCGCCATGACCCTCGAGCTCTTCGCCGCCGAGCGCGATTACCTCAAGGGCTACAAGTAGCCTCCGCGCGCCGGAACTGACCGGCGCGAGCCGAGGCGGGGGAAGGGGGCCGGGGCCGCTCGCGGCGCCCACCGTGCGCCGCTTGCTAAGGGCCGGGCCTTGGGCTCGCCTCGCCCCTCGGCAGCCTCGGGGCTCGGCA
>CAYNUZ010000084.1:0-9131 GCA_964400385.1 uncultured bacterium
GCCGGCCGAAGCGGGCCCGAGATGCTGGACGGCGACGCCGAGCGTCAGCGGCCCGTCCAGCGGGACGACGATCCCCACGCTGGCCGCCGGCGTGAGCCCGCCCGCCGCCTCGGTCACGCCCTCCACCGTGATCCCGGTCGCCCCGCGGCCGAGAAACCAGGCCGGGTTGGGCACGGCCAGCGTGACCCCGAAGGCCAGGTCCATGGCGGAGGCCGTCCCGGTTTTCGCGCCGGTGTCGTCGCGGACGTCGTACGTGCCGTAGTTCAGCGCCGCGACCTGGGCGCCCACCACGCCGAATCCCAGCGGGAGGGCGCCCGCCAGCGCCGAGAGCCCGGTCCCGTTCCCGAGCAGGCCGTACACGGCCGCGCCGCCCGCACCGGCGATCGCGCCGATCCCGGCCGGATTCACCGAGGCCGCCGTGGGGTCGTCGGGAACCGCGGCGCCGGCCTCCCCCATCCCCGTCACCCGCGCACCCTGCGGCAGCGCCAAAAGCGCGCCCCGTACCGCGTGCGCGTTGTAGAGCTGCTCGTCGGTGAGCGTGGCCGCCCCGGCCAGGACCGCCGCACCCAGCGCCAGGGCGGGAATCACCGCTTCACCATGATCTTGACCGGATCGTACGTCGTCGTCTTCCCGCCCGCCGCGGTCACCGTCACCCGCAACAAATACATGCCCGGCGCCCACCGCGCCACGCCGTGGAGAGTGAGCCCCGCCTCGACCCGGGAGACCGGACCCCAGCGTCCCTCGTAGACGAGCTCATGCGAGGCGGCGTGGTAGACCCGCAGGTCCGCCGCGACGGCATCCGCGAGGAGCGGCAACGCGACCTTCAGGACATCCCCGGTCACGGGATCAGGATACGCCATGGGGAGCGCGGACTCCGCCGGGTGGGTGGCGTGCACGTCCAGGCCGGCCGACCGGCTGTCGCTCACGGAACCCCCGGTCAAGACGTCCGCGGCGGAGACCCGGACGGTGAAGGCCACCGCGCCCGCCCCGGCGGCGGAAAACGTCCAGGTGAACACCCGGGTCTGCCCGGGCGCCAGCACGACGGCCCCCACGTACCCGGGCGGGGTCACCGGCACCAGCAGCCCGTCCCCGCGGGTGAACCGGATGGTCGGCGTCAGCTCCATCGCATCGCCGGTCCCCGTGTTCCGGACCGTCACCGCGATGGTCACGGCCTGCCCGGCGATCACGTCGGCCGGGGCCGCCGCCAGGGTCACGGCCAGCGCCGCCGCCGTGGCGGGCGCGGTGCCGGACAGGGCGGCGACCATGTTGATCCGGCCGTACCCGTACGCGACATTCCAGCACGTCGCGCCGGCGGGCTGGTCCGCGGTGCTGCGGATCCGCCCGGCCACCTGGTCGTTGGTCGGGGCGGGGTCCTGCCCGAACAGGACGGCCGCCAGGCCCGCGACGTGCGGGCACGAAAACGACGTGCCGGCCCCGGTCATGTGGTCATTGGGCGAGAATCCCAGCGCCGGGCAGGCGGAGAGGTCGTCGTTGGTGGCGCCGAGCACGTCGCTGGTCGGATCGCACGGGAAGGAGCCCGCGCCGCCCGGCGCCGCCACGTCAATATAGGACCCCGCGTTGGTGTAGACCGTGGGGGCATCCACGGGGTCGGTCGCCGCCACCCCGAGCACGTACGGATACCCGGCCGGGTAGGAGACCAGCGTCGTGGACTCGTTGCCCGCCGCGGCCACCAGCACGGCCCCGCGCCGCCAGGCGTCCTCGATGACCTCCGCCCCGAGCACCGACCCCGGCTCGCAGACGATCGTCCCGGAGACCGGGTCGTAGTTGCACGAGCCCAGGCTCATGTTGATGACCTTCGCGCCGTGGTCCACGGCCCAGGTGATGCCCTTCATGAGCATGAACTCGAAGACCGGCGTGCTGCCCGTCTCGTAGATCTTCACCGGCAGCAGCTTCGCCTTCCACGCCACGCCGGCCATCCCGGTTCCCCCGTCCGTGGCCGCCGCCGCGATGGACGCCCCGAACGTCCCGTGGTCGTTGCCGGGCCCGGAATCCGGCTCGCCGTTCGGGATGTCCAGGATGGTGTCGTACCCCGGCAGCACCTTGCCCGCCAGGTCGGGATGGGCCGCCGCGATGCCAGAATCGAGGTACCCGATGATCACCCCGTCCGACCCCTGCGCGCCGGCCACGGTCATGCCCCACGCCAGCTTTGCGCCGATGTTCTCCAGCCCCCACTGGTACGCCAGGAGCGGGTCGTTCGGCAGGGCCTTGGGGTAGAGCAGGACGTCGGGCTGGACGACCGCGACCGCGGGATCGCGCGCGAGGATGTCGATCGCGCGGTCCACGGTCAGGCCCGGGGGCAGCATGACCCGCCGGATGCCCAGCCGCCCGATCGCGTCCCGCTGGCGGCCCCCGAAGGCGTGAAGCGTCCGCTGGACCGCCGCCTCGCCGGTTCCCGGCCGGAACCGGACCAGCACCTCGTCCGGCGCCCGCTTTGCCCAGCCGGCCGAGGCGGCGGCGAGCAGGAGCGCGGGGAGGATCAGGCGGACAGGCGCCGGGCGGGGCGGGTGCATGGAGCTTCCCCCAGTATAGGGTGCGGGAACCGGGCGCGGGCCGGCGGGGTTTGACCGGACATCATGACGGAGCTGGCGAAAGGCGCCGCGATGGTCACCTTGAAGCTGTACACCGACTTCATCTGCCCCTTCTGCTACATCGCCGAATCCAGCACCCTCCCCCGGCTGGAGCGGGAGTACGCCATCCGGGTCGAGTGGCGCGGGTTCGAGCTCCATCCCGACACGCCCGCGGGCGGGATGCCGCTCAGCCGCCTCTTCGGCGGGCGGGATGTGGGGCAGATGCACGCGTATGTGATGCAGTTCGCGAAGTCGTTCGGCGTGGACCTGCCCAAGCCGCCGGGGCACCTGCCCAACACCCGCACGGCGCTGGCCGCGGCGGAGTTCGCGCGCGACCACGGGTCGCTCGACGCCTTCCGGCGCGCCGCCCAGCGGGCGTACTGGATCGAGGGCAAGGACCTCGAATCACCCGCGACCCTGCAGGCCGTGGCGAAGGTCGCCGGGCTCGATCCGGCAGCGGTCCTGAAGGCCTCGACGGACCCGACCTTTCTGGGCCGGGTGGATGCCGTCCGCGCCGAGAGCGAGGCCCAGGGCGTCACCGGGATTCCCACCATGGTGTTCGCCGGCGGCGAAGCGGTCGTGGGCTGCCAGCCGTACGAGGCGCTCGCGGCCGCGGCCCGCCGCGCCGGCGCAGCCAGGAGGACGACGCCCTAAGGGCTCTTGTGGAGGTGGGGAACAGCGGAGAGCGGATCGGGCGGCCGGTCGAAGGCCAGCTTGGAGCGCGCCGCCTCCCGCGCGGGCGCGATCAGCCGTTCAACGGCGTCAGGATTGGCGCCGAGGAAGGCCAGCCCGAACGACCGGCGGCCGAGCGCGGGTGCGGCCGCGTCGGCCACCCACGCGATCGCTCCCTTCACGACGATCAGCTTCCCCGCCAGCAGCGGCATGAAGGTCAGGGTGAGCAGGTCGCCCTCGGCCAGGGGCGCGCCATGGTTCGTGTGCAGGAGGAGCCCGCCCTCGCTCACGTTGCTCGCCACCACCTCGAAGCTCTGGGTGCCCCCCGCCTTGCCCTGCGCATAGCCCCGGATCATGGTCGGGTAACGCGTGGAGGTCCGGTTCTCGCGGCCGTTGAATCCGGGTCGGGCGGGGGTCATCGTCTCGGGCTCCTGCCTTGACCGTAAGGGGTCTCCCCCTTCCCGGCCTGTGACCCCGGTCACACGCCGTCCCGCGCTTCAGCCGTCGAGGATCGTCGAGCGGTCGCCGTCCACCTCGTCGGAGAGGACGACGTAGACAAGGTCTCCCGCGCCCGTATTCGTCAGGTTGTGGGTCTCCCCCGGGGGATGCACGAACCAGTCGCCGGCCTTCACCTCCGTGCGGCCGTCCGGATGCCGCACCATGCCGGTCCCGCTCAGGACGTGGTACAGCTCCCACATCGCGGAGTGGTGGTGGTACGGCCAGTTGGTCTCGCCCGGCGCCAGGGTCAGGTGCTCGACCTCGAAGGGGTGCGGGCCCCCGCCCATCCCGAGCGCGCCGGTCAGGTCCCGCGACGTCCGCCGGTAGGTTCCCCGGGGCCGCTTCCACTCCTCCGGGACGCCCGGCATGGCCGACGGATTCACGATCTTCACGGCCTCAGGTCCCGGGACGATCCACGCGTGGAGGGTCCGCCTAGCGGCGGGCGCGGCGCGGGCCGGCCAGGGCCGCCATCCCCGCCAGGGTGGGCCGGCCGCCCGGCCACGCGAGGTCCTTGAACCGCGGGAGGATCAGCCGGTCCCGGGCCGCCTCGCGGCCGTTACGGGAGAGGATCCCGAACGCCGCGTGCCGCTTCGGCCCGAGCCGGTCCCACGATTTTGCGTCGAACTCCGCGAGGAGGGTGCTGGCATTGGCCGGGACCGTGACCGGCTTCGTCTCGTCCATGGGACACCCGCCCTTGAACGCAAACAGCCCGTACCGCAGCGCGCCGGACCACTCCGGGCCGTCGTTGACGCCGAACACCCTGACCCGGTCGGCCTCACGCACCACCACGACGATCAGCGGGGCGAAGGCGCGCTTCACGTAGTCGAACGCGGGGGTGCGGCGCAGGTAGTAGTCCACGATCGTCCAGCTCCGGGTGGCCGGCCAGGTGTCGTTGTACATCCAGAAGATCGCCGCCCCGCTCGAGAACATCCGCCGGCGGAAATTCCGGATGTACTCCGAGAGCCCCTCGCCCTGCACGATGCCGGCCCACGCCACGTACTCCTTGAGCGTCAGCTCCATGCGGGTCCTGCCGACCCACGCCTCGAGCATCAGGTCGGGCGGCCGCCGGTCGGCCCAGAAGGCGATGGAGTTCTCGTGCTGGTCCCAGTGCAGGGAGTCCTCCGCCAGCGTCGTGCCCGGGGGCAGGCAGGCCTTGAGCGTGGCGAGCGAGGGCGGGCCCAGGATGCCGCCCTCGTTCGGGAACCGGCAGACCATCGTCCGGTAGTCCCGGAAGTCGGTGTTGTGGAACCCCACCGACCACGGATGCTGGTCGCCCACCTCGGCGTCGTTCGGGTCCCGGCCGTCCGGCGACAGCGGCGAGGAGGGCTGGTAGTACCGGGTCGGGTCCTCGGCCTTGAGCAGCCGCGGGATCGTGAGGTGGAACCACGCGTAGTCCGGCATGACCGTTCCCCGGTCGTACCCCCAGTGCCAGTTCCCCTCCTCCATCTCGTTGTTCCCGCACCAGATCACCAGGCTGGGATGCGACGCGAGCCGGCGGATCTGGTGGACCGCCTCCTCCTTGACGTTCCGGTAGAACGCCTCGTCGATCGTCGGGTACTTGGCGCACGCGAAGATGAACTCCTGCCAGACGAGCAGCCCCTTCGCGTCGCACAGGTCGTAGAAATCGTCCGACTCGTACAGCCCGCCGCCCCAGACCCGCAGGCAGTTGAAGTTGGCCTCCAGCGCCCGGCTGACCAGGGTGGCGTACCGGGCGCGGTCCAGCCGGGCCGGGATGATGTCCGCCGGGACCATGTTGGCGCCCTTCCAGAAGACCGGCTTGTTGTTGACCTCCACCGTGAAGTACCGGCCGGTCACGGGATGCGGGGCCTGGTTCACGACGACCCGCCGGAAGCCGATCCTCGCGGACCGGGTCCCGATGACCCGGCCCGCGGCCCGCAGCGATACGTCGAGCGCGTACCGGTCCTGCGTCCCGTGGCCCACCGGCCACCAGAGGTTCGGCCGGTCCACGTGCAGCGTCACCTCCACCGGATGCAGCCCCGGCCTGATCTCGACCCGGCCCGTCGCCGTCACCCCCGCTTCCCGCAGCGTGGCCGTCAGCGTCGCCGCGAACGGCTTCGCGGCCAGCCCCTCCACGAACAGGCGCACCCGCAGCGTCCCGCGGTCGAGGTCCGGCGTCACCTCGGCCAGCGGCACCAGCCGGTCCACCCGCGCGCGGTCGGCGGTCCACTCCAGCGAGACCGGCTTGTGGATGCCGACGTTGAGCAGCCGCGGCGACCAGTCCCACGACGCCTGCGACTGGGGCTTGCGCAGCCAGTGCCGCTTGTGGAGCTTCTGGTCCACGCCGTGCTCGAACCCGGCGGACGCCTTGTCCGCGACGCCGTACAGTCCCGCGTCCAGGTGGACGGTCAGGACGTTCCGGCCGGGCTTGAGCTTCCCCGTCACCTCGACCCGGCACGGCGTGAACGAGTTGGCGTGGGTCGCGACCTCCGCGCCGTTCAGGTGGATCTTCGCGAACAGGTCGAGGCCCTCGAAGACGAGCCACGCGCGCCCCCGCCGTGCACCGCCCGGGGCGTCGAACTCGCGGCGGTACGACCACAGGCACTCCTCGACCCACCGCGCCTGGAGCGCGTTCAGCCCCAGGTTCGGGTCGCCGATCCACCCCGCCCGCAGCAGGTCGAGGTGGACCTCGCCGGGGACCCGCGCGTCAAGGTACCGGGAGGCGTCGGCCCGGCCGTCCACCACGTACTCCATCCGGCCGCGCTGCCCGTCCGACCAGCAGAGCTTCCAGGTCCCGTCGAGGCTGAGGCGGTTCGTCACCGGGGTATCTTACCGCCCGCGCCGCGCCACGTCGCCCGGCCGCCGCGACGGATCCGGCGGGGCGGTGATAAGGTACTCGAACCCATGGACAGCCTGGTCTGGTTCTTCGAGACGCTCATCTGGAAGGGGCCCCGGCACCTCCTCCGGCGCCAGACCATGGAGTTCCGGAAGATGGCCGCCGCGCCCCAGGGCAACGCCCGCCCACTGGTCTTCTTCAACATCTTCTGGACGGTCCCGAACGCCTTCCTGGTGGTCTACCTCCAGCTCTTCATGGCCGAGCGCGGGCTGTCCAAGATCGAGATCGGCACCATCACCTCCGCCCAGGTCGCGGTCCAGATGGTGGGCGCGCTGTGCGGCGGGTACCTGGCCGACCGGCTCGGGCGGCTGCGGACCGTCATGTGGGTGGACATCCTGACCTGGCCGGCGGCCTATGTCTGCTTCTCGCTGGCCGACGGGTACCTGGGCTTCCTCGCGGGCGCGGTGCTCGTCGGCGGCGTCTTCACCCTGATGCCGGCGTGGTCCGCGCTGTACCTCGCCGGCTCGCCGCCCGAGAAGCGGCTCCAGATGTTCGGGCTGCTCCAGATGCCCTGGTTCCTGGGCTCGATCCTGATCTTCCCCGCGTACTACGTCGTCGGCCGGTACGGGGTGACCGATACCTGCCGGCTGCTCTTCGCGCTGGGCGCGGTGTCCTCGCTCGCCGGGTGGTACCTCCGCGGCCGGATGCTGGTGGAGACCGATCCGCCGCGGCGGCCGCTGCGGCCCAGCCTGCGCGAGGTCAAGCACCTCCTGACCGGCCACTGGCTGGCCTTCCAGGCGCTGGTGCGCCGCCGCCAGCTCACGTACGTCTTCTGCATCCAGGTGCTCTTCCAGGCCGCCGTGGTCATCGCCTCGACGTACAACTACCTGTACCTGGCCGATCCGCGGGGCGTCGGGCTCGCGCCGCGCACCCTGGCCTTCCTGCCGCTCTTCGGCGGGTGCACCAACCTGCTCACCACGCTCACGGTGGTGCCGTTCGTCAGCCTGCCGCGGGTGTTCTGGTTCCTCGGCGGCGGGCTGGCGTTCATGGCGCTCAACGCCACCCTGCTCCTGCTCGCGCCCGTGGGCGCCCTCACCGTGGTGCTCACGGCGGCCGTGTGCGGCGCCGCGGGGTTCGCGGTCTACAACCCGTCGGTCAGCGCGGTGTGGTCCAACCTGATGACCGACCGGGAGCGGCCGCGCATCCTGGCCTTCACGACCGTGGCCAGCATGACGCTGACGATGCCGATCCCCACGCTGGCGGGGGCGCTGTACAACGTGAACCCGCGGGGGCCGCTCCTGACCATCCTGTGGATCTACGCGATGATGGCCGCCTGCGCGGTTCTCGCCGCCGCCCGCCGCAAGGCCTGACCCGGGGTCAGCCGCCCGGTAGCGCGGCCCGCGTGGCCGCGTAGTCCGCATCCAGCGCGTCCAACAGGGCCTCCGTCGGCGGGGCCAGCGCGCCCGAGGCGCAGGACAGCAGCGCCCGGTCCAGCGCCTCCTCCACCGGCCCGCCGGTGCCCCAGCCGCCGAAGAAGACCGCCTCGCGGATCCCGAGGTGCAGCGCAAGGGACAGGTGCCGGTCCACCCCGCGCAACGCCTCGTCGGTGGGCGCGCGCCCGTGGTCCGGGTACCCGCCCGAGCTGGGCATCACGAGCAGCCGTTCCGGCGGGAAGGCCGCGGCCCACTTGAGCAGGGTCCGGTCGCGCCAGCGCGCCAGCCGGACGTCATAGTCCCAGACGCAGATGCGCGCCGCCGGCGGCAGCCGCTTCGCGTACACCGCGGCGTGGGTATCGGTCCACCAGCAGTTGAACATGATGGCCTCCATCCCCGGCCGGCGCGCCAGCCACCACGCCAGCCCCTCGGCGGCAAACCGCGCCCACCGGTCGTTGAACCAGGGCCAGAGGACCTCGTCGGGTTGGGCCCGCAGGTCCCGGCCGGTTTCCTCCCGGTAGGCCGCGGCCGTGGCCGGATTGAACCGCACCGGCGTGCACTCCGTGGGGTGGAAGACCACGCCGTCCCAGTCCGGGCACAGGGCCTGGACCTCCTCGTACTGCGTGCGGATCCACGCCCGGACCTCCGGCTCGTCGAGGCAGAGGAGATCGTCCCCCGTCGGGGCGCCGTCCCGTCCGACGGCCCGCAAGTCTGGCCGCAGGCCGGCCATGCCCACCGCGTGTCCGTCGGCGGTGAAGGTCGCCAGCGCCTTGAGCCCGCGGGACCGGGCGGCGCGCACGATCCGCGGGATCAGCTCCGGATCGCGCACGCCCTCGGCCACCGGGTCGTGCAGCCGGGGGTTGGCCGCGCTCGGCCAGGCCAGCGAGTACCCGTTGAGCAGGAGCCAGACCCGGGTGTGGCCCGCCGCCGCCATCGCGTCGAACCACCGCTCCCACTCCGGCAGCGTCCAGCGGCTGAGCGGCTGGCCCACCGGCACGTCCCCCTGCCCGAGGAAGTGGTAGTAGCCGGAGGCGGCGAACGCGGAGGGCCGGCCGGCGCTCCCGGCAGCCAGGAACCGGTCCCGGAGGCTCATCAGGGAAGGGGGGGCAGAAGGGGGGACATATATGATATTATGATATTCTCGCC
>CAYNUZ010000085.1:0-9106 GCA_964400385.1 uncultured bacterium
CCGACCGGTCCCGCGCCGGCAGCCCCGGGTCCTCCGGCCCCGGGACGCAGGGCAGGGGGGCCGCGCGGCCCGTCTACGCGCTGCTGGCCGGGGCGTTCGCCGGGTTCGCGGGAAGCAGCAAGTACACGGGGCTGATCATCGGCGTCTGCCTGATCCCCTTCCTGTCCTTCCGCCTGCTGGTGCTGGCGGGCACCGCCGCGAGCGCCGTGGTCCTCCCCTGGCTCGTCCGCAACTGGGCGTGGATCGGCAATCCCGTCTTCCCGTTCTTCTTCAAGGCGCTGGGCGGGTTCGGGTGGGACGAGACGCTCAACGACCGGCTGCGCAAGGAGCTGCTGCAGGGGGCGCTGCCGCCCAGCGTCATGGACATCCTGAAGCAGCTCCACACGATCCCCTGGCGCACCGCGATCTACAACCTCGGGTCGTATTCGGACGCCCGGACCGGGCCGCTCTTCCCCATGGCGATCGGGCTGCTCTTCGGCGGCCTCTCGGCGGCGCAGGGGCTGGCGCTCGGGCTGTTCTTCACCGCCGTCTCGTTCAGCGCCGCGGGCATGCGGTACCTCGTCCCCGTCGTGCCGCTGATGCTGGACGGCGCGGCGGGTGGGCTGGACCGGGTGCTCGCGCGGCTGAAGCGCCGCGGCTGGCTCGTGGCCGCGCTCACCGGGCTCATGGCCTTCCAGGCCGTCGAGTTCTACGCGATCGCCTGGGGCGAGTTCGACGACCCGCTGTCCGTGATCCTCGGGCGGGAGAAGGTGGGGGCCTACCTCGACCGGATCCTGGCGCCCCCCCTCTATTACCCGAACGCCTACTCCCACATGCTCGACGGGGTGGCCCGCGACGTGCCGCGGGGGGCGCGGGTGATGCTGATCGGCGGGTACGGCGGGCAGTTCTGGATCCCGCGGGAAACCGTTTTCGGCCCGCTCCCGTCCCGGCCGCTGCCGGTGGTGTATGCCCGGGAGTCGAAGACCCCCGAGGAGATCCGCAAACGGATGCGCCAGGGCGGGTTCGGGTGGGTGCTCATCAACCTGCGCTCCTCGGACGTCTTCTTCGACTACTGGCGCGTCTGGGACTGGGGCCTGACCGTGCCCGTCGTGCGGTGGCGCGACTACTGGGACCGGCACGCCGCGAAGGTCTGGCGCTTCCGCGACCAGTTCGCGCTGTACCGGATCGCGCCCGGGCCCGTGCGCCAGCCGCACCAGACCACCCCCGGCATCGAGGAGGAGACGGGCAAGCTCCTGCTCACGATGATCCGCAAGCACAGCTACAACGACGCCGCGGCCCTCCTCCAGGCGATGCAGGCCGTCTTCCCCGGCGACACGGTCCTGTGGTCGCGCGCCGCCGCCTGGCACGCGGGCCAGGGACACGTGGCGGAGGCGCGCGCGACCGCGGAGCTGCTGGCGCGGATGGCCCCCGGCTCCCCCGACTGGCACCGGGCCATGGCCGACGCGCTGTTCGCGGCGAAGGACTACGCGGGGGCCGCCGCCCACCTGGAGCTCTACGCGCGGAAGAACGCGTACGACCTCCAGATCTGGACCGACCTCATGGGGATCTACAACATCCTCGGCCGGCCCGACGACTTCGCCCGGGCCGCCCGCCAGCTCACCTACATCCAGGACGTCCGGATCCGCCTCCGGTAGGCCCGCCGGGGCCACAACCGGGGCGCGCCCGGCCCCGGGCGTTGCCGGCGTTGCCCGCCCGTGCCGAAAGCGCGGCCGCGCAAGGGTCAAACGGTATTGTTAACACGTTGATATCCGGCCGCGGGGCGCGCCGTTGAACAGTTCAGCTACCGGTGGGGGTGCGGATTGACACCCCCGCCGGGCGCTCCCCCGGTCCGGGGCGCGCCGCCGGAAAAAAATCCGCCGGAATCCTTCCCGCAAACTTGACAACCCCCGGACACGCAGGTATATAACGCGTCAGGAACGGAAATCACAACGCAGGTTTGATACAGGCGGTCGCCCAAGCTGTGAGAGCGTACTCTCTTCGGAGAGTAGGGCGACTCGCCTCTTTTTTGGGGCCCCCCATGTGAGAGACTAGGCCGCATGAATTTCCGGCGGATCCGCGCGGTCCTGCTCGACCTGGACGGCGTCGTCTACCTTGAACGCACCCTGATCCCCGGCGCGGCGGACGCCATCCGCGCCCTGCGCGCCCGCGGCCTGCGGGTGGGGTTCGTGACCAACAACGCGACCGCGACCCGGGCGGAGTTCGGGAAGCGGCTCACCACGATGGGCATCCCGTGCCGGACCGCCGAGGTGATGAACACCTCGTTCGCCGCCGCGCGCGCCCTCAAGGCGCGCCTGCCGCGCGGCGCGCGCGTCTTCGTCTTCGGCCGGCTCGGGCTGGCCCCGGAGCTGCGGGCGGCGGGGCTGGCGCCGGTGACCGTCCACACGCGCGCCGAGTTCCGCCGCTTCCGCGCCGCCCGGTCCACGCCGCGCACCGTGGTGGCCAGCTTCGACACCGACCTCACGTGGTGGGAGCTGTGCGCGGGGCACGTGGCGCTGGAGCGCGGCGCCCGGTTCCTCGCCTGCAACTTCGACCCCACGTACCCGGTGCGCGGCGGGACGCTGCCGGGCACCGGGTCGCTGGTGCGCCAGCTTGAGACCTCCTCCCGCCGCACGCCCGTCCTCGTCGGCAAGCCGTCGCCGTTCATGTTCCGGCTCCTCCTGCGGGAATGGGGCGTCCGGCCGCGCGATGCGCTGGTCGTCGGCGACCGGCTGCCGATCGACATCGCGGCCGGCCGGGCCCTGGGCGCCGCGACGGCGCTGGTCCTGACCGGGATCGACCGGCGGCGGGACCTCGCCCGGTCGCGGTGGAAGCCGGACCTGGTGGTGCGCGACCTGCCGGCCCTGGCCCGCCTCCTCGACGCCCCGGCGCGATGAACGTCCCCGACCCCTGGATCGCCGCCGCGCTGTCCATGATCGTGCCCGGGCTGGGCCAGGCCGCCTGCGGCCACCGCCGGCGCGGGTGGACCTGGTTCGCCGGCTCGATCCTCTCGCTGGCCGGGTTCCTCGACTGGGTGTTCGATGCAGTGCGCTCCTCCCCGGTCGAGGGCGGGCTGTGGATCACCCTGCTCGCGGTCTTCGAGCTCGGGAGCTGGATTGACGCCTGGCGCCTGGCCCGGCGTCACACCCCGGCCCGCCCGGCCCCCGGCAAGCGGCCGGAGCTGGCGGTCGCGCTCTCGGCCTTCTTCCCGGGCCTGGGACAGGCGTACCTGTGGTCGCGCCGGTGGCCGGCCGCGCTGGTCCTCGTCCCCCTCTGCGCGCTGCCCGGGCTGGCGCTGACCGCGGTGGACGCGCTGGAGGAGGCTCCCGCCCCGTGGTGGCCGGGCTGGCTCATGAAGTGGCCGCTCTGGTGGTCGGTCGGATGCAGCGTCACGCTGGGGCTCGCCGCGATCGTCCACGCCTGGGTGGCCGGGTGCCGCCGCGCGCGCCGCCCGCCCACGCTGCCCCGGCTTTCCCGGGGGATCTGGACGCTGGCGCTGGCCGGCTGGCTGCTGGCCGAGCTGCCGTGGACCGGGTGGCTCAAGGACCGGGTGAAGTCGTTCAAGATCCCGTCCTCGTCCATGGAGCCGACGCTGCTGGTGGGCGACCGGATCTGGGCGAAGCGGGAGCCGCACCCCGGGCGCGGCGACATCGTCGTTTTCCGGCCGCCGGACCGGCCCGAGGAGGACTACATCAAGCGGATCGTGGGGCTGCCGGGCGAGCGGGTCGAGGTGCGCCACAAGGCGGTCTGGATCAACGGCCACCGGCTCGCCGAGGCGCAGGTGGTCCACCGCGACCCCGCCACCCAGCCCGGGCGGGACGACTTCGGGCCGGTCACGGTGCCGCCGGACTGCCTCTTCGTGATGGGCGACAACCGGGACAACAGCCGCGACTCCCGGTACTTCGGGTTCGTCCCCCTGGCCAACCTGTACGGCAGGGCCTACAAGCGTTTCTGGCCGGCCGGAAGGGTGGGGCCCCTCCGCTAGTCCGTTCCTCTTTCAGCCGATCCGGCGGCCGGACTCGGCGTCGAACATGAGGACCCGGTCCACCGGGATCCGCACCGCCACCTCGTCCCCCGGCTTCACGCCCCCGCCCAGTCCGTCCCGCTCCACCCGCGCCCGCAGGGCATGCGGCCCGCACTGGAGGTCCAGGACCACCTCCCGGCCGGCGAACTCCACCACCGTCACCCGGGCGCGCAGCCCGGTGGGCGTGGCGGTCCCCACGTAGAGGTGCTCCGGCCGGATGCCGAGGAACGCCCGCCGGCCGATCCCCCGCCGGAAGGTATCGGCCCGGGCGGCGAGGTCCACGTCGATCCCCTGCGCCTTGAACGCCACCGCCAGCGCCTCCTCCCGGAGCGCCCCCTCCACCAGGTTCATCGGCGGGGAACCGATGAACCCGGCCACGAACATGGTGTCCGGCCGCTCGTAGAGCTGCTCGGGCGTCCCCGCCTGCTCCACCCGGCCCTGGTTCATCACCACGATGAGGTCGGCCAGGGCGAGCGCCTCGGTCTGGTCGTGCGTGACATGGATGAACGTGGCCTTCAGCTCGTCGTGGAGCTGCCGCAGGTGGGTCCGCATCCCCACCTTCAGCTTGGCGTCGAGGTTCCCCAGCGGCTCGTCCAGCAGGAAGGCCCGCACGGTGCGCATGAGCGCCCGGCCGATCGCCACCCGCTGCTGCTGGCCGCCCGACAGCTCCCGCGGGTACCGGTCGAGGAGGTCGTCCATCCCGAGCATCCCGGCCACCCGCTTCATCCGCTCCGCGATCTCCGCCGCCGGCCGGCCGGCGGCCTCGAGCGGGAAGGCGAAGTTCTGCCGCACCGTCAGGTGCGGGTACAGCGCGAAGTTCTGGAAGATCATGGCCAGGCTGCGGTCGCCCGGGTAGACCCCGTTGACCCGCACGCCGTCAATCGAGATCGTGCCGGCCGACGGCTCGAGGAACCCCGCCAGCGCCCGCAGGAGCGAGGTCTTGCCGCACCCGGACGGGCCGACCAGGCAGCAGTACGCGCCGTCCGGGATCGCCAGGCTCACCTGCCGGACGGCGGTCTCCGCGCCGTACGTCACGCTGACCTTGTCGAAGGCGATGGCGCTCATGACCGGCGCACGCTCATGCCGCGCACCAGGTGCGGCTGCACGAACCACGTGAAGACGAGCAGCGGCGCGACGAACAGGGTGGCCGCGGCCGAGAACTGGCCCCAGTCCAGCCCGAAGAACCGCTGGAAGTTGGAGAGCGAGACCGGCGCGGTCACCGCCCGGTCGGCGGTGAGGACCAGGGCGAAGAGGAACTCGTTGAGCGAGGTGATGAGGCACAGCACCGCGGTGGCCGCCAGCCCGGGCCCGGCCAGCGGGAGCGTGACGCGCAGGAAGACGCGCCACGGCCGGAGGCCCTCGAGGCGGGCGGACTCCTCCAGCTCGGCCGGCACCTCCTCGAAGAACCCCCGCAGGAGCCAGACGGCGAGCGCGGTGTTGGCCGTCCCGTGCAGGAGGATGAGCGCCGCCAGGGAGTCATGGAGCCCCAGCCGGCTGAACGCGAGGAAGAACGGGACGGCCAGCGCCACCGGCGGGAGCATCCGAAGCGACAGGACCCAGAACATCAGGGAGTCGGCGCCCCGGAACCGGCCGTGCCGGGCGAACCCGTGCGCGCACGGCGCGCCCAGCACCAGCGCCAGCGCGGTGGACGCAACCGCGACGACCAGGCTGTTGGCGAGATGCAGGGGGAAGGGCGTCGTCGTCAGGACGAGCCGGAAGTTCTCGAGCGTGGGCGTGAAGAGCCAGCGGGGCACCGGGGCGAAGACGTCCACCCGGTGCTTGAACGCCGTGAGGAACATCCACGCCAGCGGGAAGGCGAACGCCGCCGTGGCGGCGAGCATCAGGGCCCAGCGCGCGGCCGCGCGGAGGCTGCTCATGCCGGCCGGGCCCGCGCCGGCCGGCGCAGCGCCAGCGTGGCCATCCCGTTGACCAGCAGCAGGAGCAGGACCGCGAGCGCGCTCGCCCGCCCGGTGTCGAAGTACGAGAACCCGAGCCGGTACGTCAGGACGCTGAGCGTCACCGTCGCGTCGCCCGGCCCGCCCCCCGTCAGGATGTAGACCAGGTCGAAGATCTTCATCGTGTCGATCCCGCGGAACAGCGCGGCGAGCAGCAGCGCGGGCCGCAGGTGCGGCAACAGGAGGTATCGCA
The DNA here is from genome assembly GCA_964400385.1 of uncultured bacterium. GTDB lineage: Bacteria > Oederibacteriota > CAKKQC01 > CAKKQC01 > CAKKQC01 > CAYNUZ01. The sequence goes on from CAYNUZ010000085.1 coordinate 6,149, forward strand.
CCCGCCGCCATGCCGACGCCCGCTCGAGGATCGCGGCCTCCTCCAGCTCCGGCGGCAGGCTCTTGAGGCCGGCGAGGCAAAGGAGGAAGACGAAGGGCGTCCACTGCCACGCGTCCACGAGCAGGATCGAGAGGAAGGCGGGCCCGGGCGAGGTCAGGAAGCTCGGCCGGCCCAGACCGGCCAGCGAGGCCAGCCAGGTCACCACCCCGAAGACCTGGTCGAGCATGAACTTCCAGAAGAGCCCCACGAGCAGCGGCGAGAGCATCATCGGGACCAGGATGACGAACCGCATCACGCCGCTCCCCGGCAGCGTCCGGCGGAAGAGCAGCGCCAGCGCCACGCCCAGCGCCAGCTCCACGGCCGTCGCGGCCAGGGTCAGCGCCACGGTGTTGCGCGCGGCCAGCCAGAAGTACGGGTCACCCAGCAGCCGGGCGTAGTGGGCCGTCCCCACGAAGGACACCTTCGTCCCGAGCTGCACGTCGCAGACGCTGGCGCCCAGCACGAACAGGAAGGGGGCGACCGTCATCACGGCCAGGAACCCCAGCGCGGGGGCGAACAGCGTGAACCGGAAGGCCCTCATGCGCGGCCCCTGCCCGTCAGTGCGGCTTGTACGGGCTGGCGTCCAGGACGGTCTGGAGGTCGGCGGCGGCCGTGTCCAGCGCCGCCTTGGGGGTCTTCGTGCCGATGAAGGCGAGGTTCAATTCGCGCTGGACGATGGACAGCATCTCGGAATAGTTCGGGTTGTTCCAGAAGTCGTGGGTGAACGGCAGGGAGTCCATCACCGCCTTGTTCCGCGGGTTGCGGGACGCCGTGTACTTCGCGAGGTCCTGCCAGGCGCTCACGAACGAGCTGGCCGGGTCGTCCAGCAGCGCCTTCTGCGTCTCCTTCGCCAGCAGCCACTTGAGGTACGTCCACGCCTTGTCCTTCTTCGTCGAGAACGAGGCGATCGCGGTCCCCTGGCAGCCGTACATCGCCACCCGGCGCAGCTTTCCGGACCGGGGGTCGCGGAACCCGGGGATCACGGCATACGCCATCTTGCCGACCACCTTGGACGCCTTGGGGTCCTCCAGACCGGACCCGAAGGTGTTCCAGAACGCCCCGAGCGCGACCTTGTCCTGCGCCAGCGCGTTGAAGACCTCCTCGTTCCCCCAGTTGGCCGACTCGGGGGTCACGAGGTGCCGCGTGCCATTCCAGCCGGCGTAGAACTCGAGGGCCGCGACGTTGCCCGGGCTGTTCAGGATCCCCGCCGCCTTCCACGCCTTCGCGTCCCACAGCTCCCCGCCGCGCGACCAGAGGAGCGGGAAGAAGTCCTGGGTGATGTAGTCGCCCTGCCGGCCGGCGTGCGTGAACGCGCCGTACCGGCCGGGCGGGGCGTTGAGCTTCGCGGCATCCGCCACGAACTCGTCCCAGGTCGCGGGCGGCCTGCGGATCCCGGCCGCCTTGAAGAGGTCGGCCCGGTAGTACAGGATCTGCACGCCGGTGGACCACGGGAAGCCGTACACGGGGGTCTTCGCGTACGGCTTCAGCTTCTTGTTGAAGATGTCCCGCTCCTGCGTCGGGTACTTGCCGAGGATGTAGGCCACCTGCGGGATGAAATCGGCGAACTTGACCGGGCACCCGCGCTCGCCCAGGTAGGCCGGGGTGTCGAGGCGCTCGAGCCCGTTGGCCGCCACGAATTCGCCCAGCCACTGGCTGTCGTAGTGGACGATGTCGTAGTGGGAGGACCGGGCGTTGATGACCTGCTTCATCTTCTGCTCGACGACGTCGTACTGGTTGGTCTCGAGGACCACCTTGATGCCGGTCCGCGGGGTGAACACGGTGTCCGCGAGCTTCTGCTCAACGGCGGCCTGGGGCCAGTTGAGCGCCAGGATGTGGAGGGCGTTGGGGTCCTCGTGCGCCCCCCCGCACCCGGCGGCCAGCCCGGCCAGCAGGACGGCCCGTACGGCGGTTCGTGGACTCATGCCGGACACTATATCCCACCGCTCCATGGCGGGCCAACCCCCGCGACGGCCCTCTATATAATGAAGGCTTCATGCGCCCCACCCCGGAATCCTTCGCCGCGGACCTGCACGGGGTCCTCGGCCGCCGGCTGGTCTCGGCCATCCTGTACGGGTCGGCGGCCTCCGGCGACCACGTCGCCCGGTACTCCGACTACAACGTCCTGCTCGTCCTGGACCGGACGACGCCGGCCACCCTCGCGCTGCTGGGACCCGCGCTGCGGGCCTGGACCCGGGCGGGCAACCCGCTCCCGCAGATCATGGACCGGGGCTTCCTCGCCCGGTCGGCGGACGTCTTCCCGCTGGAATGGGCGGACATGCGGGACCACCACCAGGTGCTGCACGGGGCCGACGTCCTGAAGGCCGTGCGGATCCGCCCCACCGACCTGCGGGCGGAGCTGGAGCGGGAGCTCAAGGCCAAGCTGCTCCGGCTCCGCGGGACGTACGCCGCGGCGGCGTCCCGGCCGGCCGAATTGCAGGAGCTGCTGGTGAAATCGGCCTCGACTTTCCTGGTCCTGTTCCGCGGGCTCCTGCGGCTCCAGCGCGTCTCGCCGGTGCCGCCCAAGCGGGAGGCGGCTGCGGCGCTGGCCCGGCGGTGTCGGATCAACCTGGGCGTGTTCGCCTATGTTGAAAAGCTGCGCACCGGGGACCGCACGGCGCGGCGTGCGCCCGTCGAGCCGCAGGCGCGCCGGTACCTGGAGGCGATCGAGGCGGTGGCCCGGAAGGTGGATTCATGGACCTGAACGAAGGGAGGAGCAACGAATGAAGAACCGCGGACTCTGGATCACGCTCGGGATCGTGGGCGTCCTCGCCCTGGGCAGTATCGCCACTTACAACCGGCTCGTGACGCTGCATGAGGCCGTGCCCGGCGCCTGGGCGCAGGTCGAGAACGTGCTGCAGCGGCGGTTCGACCTGATCCCGAACCTGGTCGCGACCGTCAAGGGCTACGCCAAGCACGAGA
>CAYNUZ010000086.1:0-9077 GCA_964400385.1 uncultured bacterium
CGCCGGGCGGGTGCGCCGAAGGCGGCGGACGCGGCGACGAACGCCGCCGCCGCGATCAGCGCCGGGACGCGGTCAGGCCTTCCAGGGCGCGAAGCCATGCGTGATCGGGTTGCGCCGGTCCTTGCCGAACGCCTTGGGCTGGATCTTGACGCCCGGCGGGGCCTGCCGCCGCTTGTACTCGTTGCGCTCGACCATCCGGACCACGCGCCGGACGGTGGCGGCCGGGAAGCCGCGGCGGACGATCTCCCGGACGGTGCGGTTCTCCTCGACGTACGCCTGCAGGATCGCGTCCAGCACGGGATACGGCGGCAGCGAATCGGTGTCCCGCTGGCCGGGGCGGAGCTCGGCCGTCGGGGGCCGCGACAGCGTCCGGGGCGGGATCACGGCGGCCCGCTCTCCCCGCGCGGGATGGGCGTTCCGCCACCGGGCCAGCCGGTAGACCAGGGTCTTCGGGACATCCTTGAGCGCGGCGAATCCGCCCGCGAGGTCGCCGTAGAGCGTGGCGTACCCGACGCTCATCTCGCTCTTGTTCCCCGTCGCGAGCAGCAGCCAGCCGTACCGGTTGCTGAGCGACATCAGGAGACCGCCCCGCACCCGGGCCTGGAGGTTCTGGCGGGCCAGGTCGGCCGCCGACCCCTCCGCGTGGGGCCCGAGCGTCCCGAGATACGCGCGGAACTGCGGCTCCACCGGCAGCTCGAGGAACCGGATCCCCAGCCGCCGCGCCACTTCCCGCCCCTCATCCCGGCTCAGCCGCGAGGTGAACCGGGACGGCATCGAGACACCGGTGACGCGGTCCGCCCCGAGGGCATCGGAGGCGATCACCGCGGTCAGCGCCGAGTCCACGCCGCCGCTCAGCCCGATGACCGCGCCCGGGAAGCCGTTCTTCCCCGCATAGTCCCGCACCCCGAGCACGAGGGCCCGATAGACCTCCTCGAGCGGGGGCAGCGGGCGGCGGGGCGCGGAACTCCCGCGGGGCGTCACGAGCAGCTCCGGGCCGAACGCCACTCCCCGCGCCCGCACCCGGCCCGTGGCGTCGAAGACCAGGCTCTGGCCGTCGAACACCAGCTCGTCCTGCCCGCCCACCTGGTTGACATAGAGCAGGGGCGCCCGCGCCCGCCGCGCCACGGCCCCGAACACCCGTTCCCGCCGCGCCGGCTTCCCGGACTCGTAGGGAGAGGCGTTGAGGCTCACGATGAGGTCCGGCCGCGCCGCGACCACCGTCCGCTCCGGCTCGCCGCCCGCGATCCAGAGGTCTTCGCAGATCGTGACCGCGAGCCGCAGCCCGTCCACCTCGAACAGGGGCGACCGGGAACCGGGCCGGAAGTACCGCCGCTCGTCGAAGACCCCGTAGTTCGGGAGCTGCCGCTTGTGGTACCGCCCCAGTTCGCGGCCGCCCCGGAGCAGCGCCGCGGCGTTGTACAGGCCCGCGGCGTCGCGGTCCACGAATCCGACGATGACGAGCAGGCGGGGATGCCGGCGGCTGGCGGCCGTGAGCCGGGCCAGCGCGCGCAGGTTGGCGTCGATGAAGTCCGGGCGGTGGACGAGGTCCTCGGGCGGATAGCCGGTGACGGCCAGCTCGGGGGTGACCAGGAGGCGTGCGCCGCGGCGGTCCGCTTCCACCATGTCCGCGCGGAGCAGGGCGGCATTGCCGTCAATGTCCCCCACGAAGCAATTGCGCTGGGCGAGCGCGGCACGCATGACGGAACCCATGCCCCATCATATCGGCCGGCCCACCCAGCGACAAACTTGCCTTTAAGGTTGGAGATGCTCCCCGGTTGTCTCCCCGGAAGAAGCCGCGATCAATTGTTCAGAACGTGACCAGGAATTCCGTGCCCAGGGTCAGCGTCGAGTGGCGGATGTTCGCGAAGCTGTCCTCGAACATCGGCGTCCCCGCGTCGTCGTGCCGGACCTCCCAGCGCAGGGTCATGTTCTTCGCGAACGACCACGCCAGCGTGGCGGTCTCGTTGGTCACCGCGACGGAGGAGGTGCCGGACCCCAGCACCGACGGGCCGTACGGCGTCCCGACCACCTTCAGCTCGTAGTACTCCAGCCGCAGGCCCAGGGCCACCGCATCACTGAAGTGGATCAGCGGCTGCAGGCCCGCCCCACCCTGCTTGTTGACGCCGCCCGTCGCCTGCTGCTCGTCCCTGTAATTCGCCTGCAGGTTCAGGTCCACCATCGGGATGAACTTCAGGACGGCGGTCAGGTCGTTCGAGTCCATGACCCGCCCGGCCGACCCAGGCCCGTCCGGCTGCTCGGCGCCCGCACATCCCGAGAGATTCACGGCCCCCATCGAGCCCAGCGAGAAGTTCACGATCCAGAGGCCCATCTTCGGCGAGTTCAGGTCCTGGATCTGGTCCATGCCGTTGACAATCCCGCCGCTGAGGGTGACCGGTCCGCCCGTCCAGCTCATGAGCATGCCGGTGTGGGTGAACGGCTCCGCCAGACCATACAGGTACCCGCGCGAGATCGTCGGGTTGCTCCCGCTCTCGATCACCTCGATCCCCTCCGGCGTCGCGAACTTTCCCGCCTTGACCAGGATGTCGATGCCCATCATTTTCGCGATGGGATCCTTGAAGGTGACATACGCCTCCTGCAGGTCGAAGAATCCCTGCTTGGCCGTGTCGGAGGCGGTGCTGATCGTGTCGCCCGTGGGGGTGTCCGTCAGCGTGGCCGTGGACGGCAGCCCGGCCGAATGGTTGAGGGCGGCGTCCGTCCCCGCATCGGTCTCGATCACGTAATTGACGTCCCCGAGCGCGCCCGCGATGGAGACGTGCGCCGTGTCGAGGCGGAACGTGTTGGGCACCGCATCGTACGACCGGCCGTTGGTGAAGCGTCCCGCCGGATTCCGCATGTCGTAGCTGTACGTCCCGTCCACGAACCCGCTGATCGTCGGGCCGGTCGGCTTCGCGTCCGCCGGCTTCGCGTCCTCCGCCCGCACCCCCGCCCCGGCCACCAGCGCCAGCGCGGCCAACCCGAATCCCATGCTCCTGCCCATCCGTCGTGCCATGCCCATCCTCCTTGTCGGTGTGTCGTTCCCTGCCTGTCCAGCCCGTTGCGAATCCACGATGCCGTTCATGCCGTCAATACAGCGCCTCGGCGCCCCGCTCCCCGGTGCGCACCCGGATCACCTCGTCCACGGTCGAGACCACGATCTTGCCGTCGCCGATCCGGCCAGACCGGGCCTGGTCCATGACGGCGTCCAGGAGGTCCTTGAGCTGCTCGTCGGCGGCGATGATCTCCAGCTTGATCTTGGGATGCAGCACGGCGTCCGGCACGCGCTCGATCCCGAAGCCCTGGACGGGGAACACGGTAAGGCCCGTGGCGCCCGCCAGCTTCAGGGCCTCCACCACCTCCGACGTCTTTTCCGCCCGGATGAAACACTCGATCTTTTTCACGTGCCCTCCACCCCAAACAAAAACGGCGCCCGGACGGCCCCGTGGGCCGATCCGGACGCCGTCTGTAGCGTCCCCTGCTTCCTCGTTGTCCCTGCGCGTCGCCCGTCCGCCGGCGCGTCATCGCCCTTCCGGCAGCTCCAAACGACTCCAAGTTTTTAACACACCGGTCACACGCCTGTCAAGCACCCTGGCCGGGAACGGCAAGGCCCCCGGGAGGTCTCCCGGGGGCCCGCTGAACGCCGCGTCGACGCCGGCTTAGATGTCGAAGTAGAGGTAGAACTCGTACGGATGCGGACGGATCCGCACCGGATCGATTTCCTTCGCGCGCTTGTAGCTGATCCACATGTCGATCAGGTCCTGGGTGAACACGCCGCCCTCGAGCAGGAACTTGTGGTCCGTCTCCAGCGCCTCGAGCGACTCGTTGAGCGAGCCGCACACGGTCGGGACGTTCTTCCGCTCCTCCTCCGACAGCTCGTAGATGTTCTTCTCCAGCGGCTTGCCCGGATCGATCTTGTTCTTGATCCCGTCCAGCCCGGCCATGACCAGCGCCGAGAAGCACAGGTAGGGGTTCGCCGACGGGTCCGGCGGCCGGAACTCGATGCGGCGCGCCTTCGGGTTGTCCGAGTACATCGGGATCCGGACGGCGGCCGACCGGTTCCGCTTCGAGAACGCCAGGTTCACCGGCGCCTCGTACCCCGGCACCAGCCGCTTGTACGAGTTGGTGGTCGGCGCCGCGAACGCCAGGATGGCCTTGGCGTGCTTGAGCAGCCCGCCGATGTACCACTTGGCGGTGTCCGACAGGAGCGCGTAGCCCTTCGCGTCGTAGAAGAGGTTCGTCCCGCCCTTCCACAGCGACTGGTGGACGTGCATCCCCGACCCGTTGTCCCCGAACAGGGGCTTGGGCATGAACGTCGCGACCTTCCCGTGCTGCCGGGCGACGTTCTTGATGACGTACTTGTACTTCATGACGTTGTCGGCCATCTTGAGGAGCGAGTCGAACCGCATGTCGATCTCGCACTGGCCGCCCGTGGCGACCTCGTGGTGCAGCATCTCGATGGCGACCCCGATCTCCTCCATCTTGACGACCATCTCGGCCCGCAGGTCCTGCAGCGTGTCCGTCGGCGGCACCGGGAAGTACCCTTCCTTGACGCGCGTCTTGTACCCGAGGTTCGGGTTCTCCACGCGGCCCGTGTTCCACTCGCCCTCGACGGAGTCCACGTAGTAGTAGGCGCTGTGCTGGTTCTGCTCGTACCGGACGTCGTCGAACACGAAGAACTCGGCCTCGGGGCCGAAGTAGGCGACGTCGGCGATGCCGGTGGCCTTGAGGTGCGCCTCGGCCTTCTTGGCGATCCCCCGCGGGTCGCGCGAATACGGCGTCTTGTCCGGATTGACCACGTCGCAGATCAGCGACAGGGTCGGGATCTGGCACGCCGGGTCGATGAACGCCGTGCTCGCGTCCGGCATCAGGACCATGTCGGACTCCTGGATCTCCTGGAAGCCGCGGATCGAGGAGCCGTCGAAGCCCAGCCCGTCCGTGAAGATCCCCTCGTTCAACTCGTTCTTCGAGATGCTGAAGTGCTGCCAGATACCCGGCAGGTCGATGAACTTCACGTCCACGACCTTCACGTTGTGTTTCTTGGCCAGTTCCAGAACGTCTTTCGGTGTCATGCCTTGCTCCTCCTGTCTGCTGATTGAGCCTGATTGATGCCACAAAACAAAAACGACATCTCACGGCCGCGCGGCCCCTGAGACGTCGTTGTCCCACCCGCCCACTTCAGGAGCGGAAAGCTTCAAGGTTGTATCAAACCCCTTCCGGGGGTGTCAAGCGAGGGGCGGGAGTGCTGGTCGGCTCCACCTTCCGACGTCTGGGCCAGTCCCTCGGCTCCCTCGTTGCACTCGGTCGCTCGGGACGGCCCATGACATTTGATTGTCAAAGCAGGTAAAGTTGTAAGTCATGGGCCAGTAACGGCCGCCTGAGAAGGCTCCGATCGAGCCGTTGCTGGCCCACGTGTATGCAGGTCAGAGCAGGTACACTGGCATACATGGGCCAGTAGCTCAGCTGGTAGAGCACCCGCCTTTTAAGTGGGTTGTCCTGGGTTCGAGCCCCAGCTGGCCCAGTTCTTTCTACATCATGCTTTGAAAATCAAAGGAACTGGGCCGTCCTGCGGCTTCATGGCTTCCATGCAGCCGCAGGACGGCCGCCCCCTGTCACCCTTCGACTGGTATGTACCAGTGGCTCCCAGTGACCGCTCAGGGTGACGCCGCGGCGGCGTCAGTACCCCGGCCGTAGTGAGAGGTTCGGATTCCCCCCCTTCCCGGGCAGGTGGTAGGCCGAGAGGGTGACCCGCTTGCGGGGCTTCATCGAGGTGTCTTCGAAGTGCTTCTGGATCGTCCGGATGGCCTCATGGCTGACCTCCGGCTCCCACTTCACCCCGCAGAGGCTCCCGTAGACGAAGGACGTCGCCTTGAATCCCGCGTGGAGCAGCTCCTGCAGGAGCTGGACGCGGGCCTCAAAGGCCTCCGTGAGGCCCGCGCGGTCCGGCTTGACCCAGACCACCCGGCACGGAAAGGGGTGCGGGGCGGACTCCCCCGGGACCCGCAGGCCGAGCGGCAGCCGGTCGCCCACCTTGATCCGCCAGGAGAGGTAGAGGCGCGCGCCGGTGCGGGAGATGTCGATCAGGCCGCCCAGCTCGGGGACCTGGCCGGCGACCACCTTCTTGCCGCCGATGGGGATCCATCCTGCGATGCGGGCGGAGCGGTTGTTCATCGGAGCCTTCCTGCGATCATTCTACCCCCGCCCGGCGGCGGAGGCACGGGGGCTACTGGGCCGCCGCCGTCTTGATGCCGATGACCGCCTTGACCTCGGCGTCGTCGGCGATATTCTTCGTGAGCGGGATCAGCTCGTAGCTTTCCAGCCCCGGCTTCCCCTCCTCGTTGAACTTGAGGACCAGCTTGCCCACGTACTGGCCGTCGGAGGCGGCCTGGCCGATGATCGTGTTCCCCTCGCGCACGGGGTCCACCAGCATGGTCTGCGAGTGCGCGCCGATGATGACGTCGAGCTCCGGGTTGTCCTGGGCCAGCTTGCGGTCCTCCTCGACGCCGGCGTGGGAGAGCACCACCAGGACGTCGGCCTCCTTGCGGAAGCGGGCGATGAACCCCTTGATGAACGGCGCCGGGTCCTTGATCTGGACCTTGTACTTGCCGTCGGTCATCCGCTCCTCCGGCGTGAAGCCGAGGGCGTCCGGGTGCAGGTACCCGAGCACCGCCACCTTGCGCTTGCCCGCCGTGACCACCGCCTGCGCCTTCGTGAGGTTCACGCAGACGTCCTTGTCGCACAGGAGGACGTTGGCGGAGACATAGGGCAGCTCCTTGCGGTCGATCAGGCCCCGCAGGAACTTCGTCCCGTTCACGAACTCGGCCTCGCCGATCGTGAGCGCGTCGTACTTCATGAGCTTGTAGGCGGCCACGACCTGCTTCGTCCGCACCTCGTCCGGCGAGGTGGGAAACGAGTCGCCGGCGTCCACCACCACGGCCGCGGCGGCCGCCCGCTCGCGCTTGAGGATCGTGGCGCGCTTCGCCAGCCCGCCCACGTCGATCATGGGCGACGGCCCGGTCATCCCGTTGTCGTTGTTGGTGAAGAGGATCGCCACCTGGTCCTGCGCGACCGGGGCCTCCTTGGCCTCCGCGACCAGCGTGTCAATGAGGCCGGACAGCGTGGCCTCGGCCTCGGGCGGGAAGCCGGCGGACGCGCTCCTGAGGATCCCGTTCTTGCTGATGACCATGATCTGGGGGACGTGGGCCACCTCGTCGGTGACCACCTTGTACTTCTCCCCCACCCGCATCCCGTACCGGTCCATGACGACCGGCAGCGTGAAGCCCTTCTCCTTGAGGAAGGCCTTGACCGTGCCGTCGTCCTCGGTGCCGATGAAGACCAGCAGCCCGGTCACCTTCGAGGCGTCCTTGCCGGCCAGGATCTTCGTGAGCCGCGGAATCTCGCTCATGCACGGCTTGCAGGTGGTGTGGAAGAAGGACATCACCACGACCTGGTCCTTCGCCAGCATCTCCTTGAGCGACGCCACGCCCTCCTTCCCGCCGTCGGCGAGCATCGGGCAGGAAAACAGCGGGGCCTTGGTGCCGAGCTTCATGGCGGACGGCCCCGCCACGGCGGGCCGGGCCAGCAGGACGAGCAGTGCGATCGCGGTCGAGAGGGCCGTGTTCATGGTTCCGTTCACTCCTGTGCGTTGGGGTTCGTTACTTGATCTGGGCGGCCATGCGCCGGGCCATGTCACGCACCGCCACCTTCAGGTCCTTCACGGTCGCGCCCTCGGCGGAATCCGCGAAATTGACCTGGCCGGTCTCGATGTTGACCACCCGGATGTTCAGGAAGTAGCTGTCCAGCAGCTTCCCGAAGCTGCCCACGGACATGCGCTGCACGTTCAGCAGCTTCCCGAGCTTGAGTGACTGGATGTAGGGCGACAAACTGCCGGCCGTCAGCGTGAGCCTGACCGAATCCGCGCTGGAACTGCTCGCATGGCTGAGCTGGCGCGTCGTCGCATGGCCGGTCGTCACTCGCCCCTGTTGATCCACGTTGGTGAAACTGCTGGTGGCGAACGATTCCTTGTTGGAGAGGTCGGTCAACTTTCGCGTCTCGAGTGTGAAGTCGAGCTTCTGCGTCTCGCGATCGAAGACTTCGACGACGACCGAGTTGTCGGACTCCCTGTACCTGATGTCCGTCAGCCACTTCGGAAGGTTGTAGCCAACGACGCCGCGCACCCGGGCCAGCTCCGTATTCACCGGCAGCTTGAGCACGTAGCCCCAGAAGTCCTTCGACATCGCTTGGCTCACCAGCGTCAAGGGCCCGAAGCTCGTCGAGCCCGGCTTGTTGGTCACGAGGGACAAGCCGATCTCGTTGTAGCTGTCGTTGTCGCAGTAGCGGTACGAGTACGCCGTCAGCGCGACCAGGCCCCGGCCGGGCCAGACCTGCAGCGGTTGGACGGTTTCCAGCACCTTTGCAGGCATGAGCTCCTTCAGCCGCGCCAGGTCGGCGGTGAAGAGCGCGGTGACGAGGCTGTCCTGGTAGTAGAAGTTGGGCGAGTAGGACTCGAAGCCGATGTCGACTCGCTCCTTCTTGAGCTGCTTGAACCAGCTTAGGTCGACGTCTGGCGCCTCCGTCGCGATGATGGACAGCGGCGGGTTGGAGCGATAGCGGTCATACAGTCCGCCCTTGACCACGGTCACCTCGTTGCCCGCGATGTCGATCTTCGTGATCTCGGGTGTCGCGGGGCGCGGCGGTTCATCTGCCCACGCCGAGCTAGACAAGCCGCTCGGAACGACGCCCGCTGCCGTTGCAAGATTTCGGGTGTTCATATTGACGATTCCTTTGGCTGTGATGCGAAGATGAAGGTGTATGCCGTGCGAATGCAGACGGTCATGCGTTGATGCGCCGAGCCACCCAGCGACGGTATTGGCGAGCTCGGCGCGCGTTGGCGAGCTGCTGCACGATCAGCGCGCGCAGCGGCGAAACCCCGGGGTTCGTGGTCTCGCCTCGACCGAGCTTGCGCAGCTGGAACTTGACGGCCGCCATGTTGGCCAGCGAGGCAAGGACCTTGTTCTTCCACGTGATCGGCAGCAAGGCCGGCGCGCTGTTCTTGCCGGCACGCCAGTCGCGCGGGAGATTGG
>CAYNUZ010000087.1:0-9075 GCA_964400385.1 uncultured bacterium
CCGCGGCGCGATGGCGGCAGCTGGCGGCGCGGGCGCGCCAGGTAGCGGTGTCCCCCGCGGCCCTCGACCGCGCGCTCGGACCGTCGCGCGATTTCACGGCCACGGTCAATGGCCAGCGGTGGGACGGCGACATGGTCTACCAGCATCGGGAAGAGGCGGGGCGCCATCTCTACTTCGTGATCAACCGGTCGCGCACCCGGCCCAAGCGGTGCCGGCTCACCCTGCGCGGTGCAGGGTCCGTCAGCACCTGGGATCCCGTGACCGGGACCGACCGGGTCCTGCCCTCGCTCCCGGCATTCCTGGCCGGTGGGCCGGCGCGCCAGGTGGACATTGAGCTTCCGGTGGTCGGCAGCCTCCTGCTCACGGTGGAACCCGGCCCCGAACCCGCACCGACTCGTCCGGCGCGAACCGGCCCGGCGCTCCGGCTGGGGGCCCCGGTCGCGATCACCCCGGACGAGGACAACGTGCTGGTACTCGACCGGTGCCGGTATACGGTCAACGGGGCCGGTGACGGCGCCGAACACCCAGTCTCCGCGGCCCGCGCCGCGGCGTTCGACGCCGCCGGGCTCAAGGCCTTCGCCGGACTCCAGCCGTGGCGGATGGCCCAGCGGGGGATCGTGCCGACGCGGACCGCCCGGCTCGCGCTCACCTTCTCGTTTGCCGTGAAGGTCGTGCCCCACCGGTTCGACCTCGTGGTCGAGACCCCGGAGTGCTTCCGGATCGCCCTGAACGGCCGGCGCGTCCCCTCCCGGGGCGGCCGGCCGTGGCGGTCCGACCGGCGGCTGGTGCGGCTCCCGCTCCGCGGCGTCCGGCGCGGCCTGAACACGCTCACGTTCACCGGCGACTACGGGCTGAAAATGGAGATCGAGGACCTCTTCCTCCTCGGCCGCTTCCGGGTGTCCGGACCGGCGGCCGGCCCGTTCACGCTGGAGGCGTACGCTCCCCCGAAGCGGCTCGGCCCGTGGCCGGCGCAGGGCTTCCGGTTCTACGCCGGCAGCATGACCTATGCGTTCCACGCGCGGGTGGCGCGCGCCGGCCGGTACCGGCTGCGGCTCGGGCGGGGCATCGCGACCCTGTATCGCATCCGGGTGGACGGCCGGGATCGCGGCCGAATCCTCTGGGCGCCGTGGGAAGCCGATCTGGGGAACCTCACCGCCGGGGCGCACCGGATTGAGGTCGAGGCGGTCGGCTCATTGCAGAACGCCTTCGGCCCGTTGCATAACACGCAGTACCGCACCTCTGGCGACTGCTGGTGGATGGGCCCCGACTCGTTCACCGACTTGAAGCACTGGACCGACGCGTACCACACGCACCCGTACGGGCTAAGCTCTTCGCCTATTCTATTTTCAAGGTTACGTTGAGACCTGGTCTGGCGGACGAAATGTGCTTTGGGTTCGAGAAAAACTACTCGTTCGCCTTTGTCACCTTTCCTCGCACTATTGGCCTTGGCTTAGCAACGGGAGGTTGTGGATCTAGCAGCGCTGTCGCTTCCTCGCGGAGAATCGTGAGGGCCGGTTCCTTAACATGAACTGCGCCTTGCGCGACCAATTCCTTGAGAAATGCATGGACGGGCCCTTCGAGGGCTCGCCGGTTTCCGCGGACTCCTGCTGCCGCAACAGCCTTCGCCTTCGCGTTCAAGCTAACGCACACCCCCACCGGGCTAATCAGAAGGAGTGTGCAGCTTAACTCAACCGACTGCTTGAGGTCCGAAGGCTGTACAACTCGGGCCACGCTAATTCGTCGCGCCTCCCGGTCTGTGGTGATAACCAACTCCTTCATTAATCCAGGAGCTACGAGCACGTTGGTGCGTTTGACCGGGACAAAGGCAAGCTCAGGAGCTGAAGGTCGTAGCGTCAAGTTTGTCAGAACTTCGCTGATACCAAACTGAAGTCCCCGCAGCTGCACTATGTATATGTGGGGAGGGGCATCATCAACTCTCAAGAACCAACTCGTGGCTTGAGATGGCTTGGGGGGGTCGCGAGCATCATCGTTGCCAATGTTCATTTGCTCAATCTCCGCCGTGGGAAATTCGTTAATTTCTATTCCGGTGCCAAAATCACTCAGTTCATGGCTTGGATCCGCCCCCAACCGGACACCGCCTGGCCCAATGACGAGAATTGCAGCAGGCGGAGAAAAAGTGCTGACATGAAAGACGTCGCCCTTGAAGCGATCTTGAAGTTTAAGTTTCGGTGGCAGGCCAAACGATGGGCTCCCGATCTCTACAAGACCAAGAAGGATAGAAACAAGAATGAATCGCTTCATCTTCTCGCACCCCCGGTTGAAATGTTATTTTCCATTGGCCGTACAATCACCGGAAGGACAGATGATTCTAAGGCTCTTCACCAATGGATAACCATCCGCACCATCTATGTCCGTCAAGAATTGGTGCCGCGCGGCCGGATCATTGATTCTGAAACGGCAATCACCGATCGGCCCAGATTCGATTCCGGTAACAACAACAAAGTGGGTTGGATTCCCCGGCACCTCTGCTATCACCTCATCACCTTCACATAGACTCTGCCGCAGAACGAATGGGTCATACGACCAGTTGATCAGTTGTCCAAGCTGAAGATTGGTCACGGCATTCGCCAAATCCGGATCGCCGTTGGCATCGATCACTCCAATGTCGGTCAAGTAACGGTTAAGTTCGATTGGGTCTCTCTGCGTGAGCATAGCTATGCACATCAGCATACAGCCCCCTCCGGAAAAAGTTCTTGTGGAACACTGGTTTCTAAGTTCACAGTCTGACTTTGTGCAATCTGCCGGATCACAAATAGACGTTGCCGGGCAGTTGTATTGCTCGTGGCAGGCATTTCGATAGCAGCACCACACCGGATCGCTTTGTAGTTTTGGCAGAATCCCACGTGCACAAGCCGGGCATATAATGACATTGTCGGGGACTTCAATCGGGCATTGCCCAATCTTTCCCACCTCCAGACTTACTAGGTCGCCGATTCCTCCCTCCTTATAGGCGAGGAGCGAGTAGGCGCCAGCCCGGTTGATTATTGTCGAATACTGTCCACGCGTGTCCGTTTGAAGTTCTTGAACAAGCGTGTCACCTGCAGCATTCATTAGAACCACAGTTGCATTTGGTGCCACATTGTTAAAGCCCGCTGCGAAAATTACGCGTCCGTGTATTTTGAAGCAGGGATCTTGGCTGATGTGGGCACAATCGGGTGGGCAGCCCATAGGGCACGCCGCAGAGGAATGAGTTCCAAGAGTCATCAATAGTCCCGTGCTCACCAATACTAAACCCATCCCTCGTAACCTCATTTTGCGCATCCGGCAGGTGCGGCGCACTTTGGCGGACAACCTTGGGGACAGGCCCCGGATTGTTCGCATTGGACTTGTGTTTTGCCGCTCTGCAGACAAGCCTGGCAGTCATCCGGAGGTGGACAATTCGGTGGACAACCGGGAGGTTCCGGACAATCCGGTGGGCAGCCGGGAGGCGGAGCACAAATGGGCGGACAACCTTTGGGACACTTGGAAGAATCCTCGGGACAACCCGGGGGCGGAGGACAGTACGGGGGACACTTCGGCGGTGGTGGACACTTTGACTGATCTTCCGGACAGCCTGGGGGAGGCGGGCAATACGGTGGGCAGCCTCCCGGACAAGGTCCCGGCTTGCCGCCACCGACATCCTGACAGTCCTTTAACGAAGATTTCTTCAAGCACTCCATGCACGGATCAGGCGGCGCACAGTTCGGAGGACAAGGATCCAGCGTCACGATTCGCACTATGAGGTTTGGACCGTTGGACACGGCTTTTCCAGCGATTGCGTCGGCTGGATTGTCGACCATCCATCCCTCCGCATAACTCAGAGCAGGAACTCCAGAGAGTGAGACCTCCCAGGAAGTGGGCTTGCTCTTCGAAGGCAAGCAGGAGATAGTGTCGACAAAGTGCCAAAGGCCATCCGCCGGCAGATCACCATTTCCCGATTTAGGGCACTGAATTGGCGCTTGATCTGACAATCCGAGATAGGTCACCGTTGCCGTGGCGACGCCACCAAAGCCGCAGGCGGGCCCTTTGTCGCATGAGCAGCAGCCCGGTCCATTGATACATGCAAAACACCCGCAGACAGCCAAACTCTCGGTTCCTCCAACAAACAGCGCTGAAAATGCCAAATCGTACGTACCTGGCGGAAGGACTGCATCAAATGAGCAGTTGTCGGCGCACGGCGGCGTAAACGAGCCGCCCCCGACGACACTCCAAGCACCGGTCAGCTCCACATCTTTGCTTGATTGGATTGTCATGTGGGCATTCGTACCATCCGGAGCAGCGGCGACAACGTCTTTCACCTGCGCTATTGGCCCTGCGCCGCCAAACAATGCCGGGTCGTCGATAGCCTCGATACAAAATGGTCCACCATTCGAATTCCAATTCGGGTCCTGGCACCGCGCGCAATCCCCGACCTTTTGAGTGGTGACCTTGGCTACTGCGGTCTTTTCGCCAATGCCCGGACCAATACCATGTTCAACGACGGTATAACGAAATGGAATACATGCCGCCTGACGTGCGCACAGGCTCAAGAGGAGCCAGACGCATGTGTTCCTCAAGGCATCAAGTCCAGGTCTGAGACGACCCCGGCGCCTAAGCGCCAAACGCAGACTTCTGTGAGCATTTCATACGCAGTTGATCCTGTCTGCCTCTTGCGAGCGATCAGGATCGGGTACGTCCCTGAGAGTTGAACCGTCCTCTCCTCAATCCAAGCAAGCCTTCCGTCCGAGCCCGTCGTGTCGAGACGATGGAGAAGATAGTGCCCATCGAGATCATCCAGCTCCCAGTGCATGCGGCCGCCACGAGAAACGAGGAAATCGACCCGGGTTGTCCTTCCCGGTCCGTGCGCAACAGCGACGGGCATTGCTCCCCATGCGTTCATGACGAGAACCTCGATCGGTAGATTGCTGGATTCTAGGCTCCGTCGCCTGGATCCTGGACCGGCCTCTGTCTCGCGCCAGGGACCCTGCCCGTTGCGTGTCCGCATGAGAGGCGGTCTGAGGAGCCAGGTCTGAATGCCGGACTCCGGCGAAATATGCTCGGTTCGCCATGCACCGTCCTTCGCAAGATATCGTTCATCCTGGGTTCTTGTGATGCCGTCCGCCGTCTGAACCGATGTTTTTACTCGAACATCGACTTCAGAGAACCTGTCAGCCATGGCCACCCAGTTTGGCTCCCAGCCCTTGATTCGACGGACAACCTCCGCAACTCCCGGGGGCAGGGGCTGATGGGCTGAAAGTCCTCCGAGTGGAATGCCATCTTCATCGGCTGGGAGTACCGGGGTGACCGGGAGCGGGCGCCATGCTCCGACCTGTGCACCGCCCCCCGCAGGTTGAGAGATTGCACTCGTGTCGCCTCCACTTGGTGTCGCAGCGCCCGACGCTGCACGGCTCCCAGTGGCGGGCGGAGAAATGCGCTGGCCGGGAGGAGTCCCGTGCGGATTGTTCGCCCCGGCGTTACCGGGCACCGGGCCGCCCTGGCCGGGCGGGGCGCCGTGGGGATTGCTGCCGCCGGAATTTCCTGGCGTGCCCGGGGCCGGGGAAGCACCGGCCGTGGCCGCCACCAGGCCGCATACCACCAGCAGAAACCGCATGCGCGGGACTGTATCAAAAAAAAACACGGGCTGTCAATAACTCGGGGCCCGGTTGACGCTCGATGGGCAGGCTGGTCCGCCACGGCGTGTGTTAGAACGGTTCAGGTATCTGTTGTGCCACCGCGCCTCTCCCTCAGGTCCATCGGAACTTTCCTGCTCCTCAGTGTCCTCTTCGCCGACTCAGGCGCGTTCGGCGTGGAATCCCCCCCGGCCGTGACGCTGCCGGCCGGGGTGCGCGCGGTGTGGGATGCTGCGTCCGCGTTCCGCGAGGCCACGGCGACGCGGGAGCGGATCTGCCTCAATGGGCTGTGGCAATTCCAGCCTGCGGAAGCGCCCGGCGACGCGGTACCGGCGGGCGGGTGGGGCTACTTCAAGGTGCCCGGGTCGTGGCCCGGTACGACCGACTACATGCAGAAGGACTGCCAGACCGTCTTTGCCCATCCGGATTGGAAGGACGTGCGGATCGGCCGGACCACCTCGGCCTGGTACCAGCGGACGTTCGAAGCGCCCGCAGCGTGGACGGGCCGCCGGATCACGCTGCGGCTCGAGTACCTCAACTCGTACGCCGTCGCGTACGTGGACGGGGAGCGCGCCGGCGAGCTGCGGTTCCCCGGCGGCGAGCTGGAGCTCTCCACGCTGGTGACGCCCGGCACAACCCACACCCTCGCGCTGGCCGTGACCGCCATGCCCCAGAAGGCCGTGATGATGTCGTACGCCGACAGCGCGCGGGCTAAGGAGGTCAAGGGCGAGGTCCAGCGCCGCGGGCTGTGCGGGGACGCCTGGCTCACCGGCGAGCCGGCGGGGCCGCGGATCACGCAGGTGGCCGTCGCGACCTCGGTGCGCCGCGGGGAGGTCACCGTGACCGCCGGCCTGGAGGGGCTCGCGGCGGGCGCATCCTACCTGCTGCGGGGCCGGATCCTGGATCGCGGGAAGGTGGTCAAGAAGCTCGCCAGCGCCGCGTTCACAGCCGCGGACCTCGTGGACGGGCGGGCGTCGTTCACCACGGCGTGGAAGCCGGACCGGCTCTGGGACCTCACCACGCCGGACCACGTGTTCTCGGCCGAGCTGGCGCTGGAGTCGCACGGCACCGTCCTCGACGCCGCGCTGCCGGAGCGGTTTGGGTTCCGGGAGCTGTGGATCGAGGGGCGGGACCTGATCCTGAACGGCTCCCGGCTCTTTGTCTCGGCGGTGCCGGTGGACAACGCGGTCATCGGCGCCGGGGCGGCCTCCGAGGCGGGCGCGCGGGAGACCTTCCAGCGGCTCAAGGCCATCGGCATCAACGCGGTCTACTCGCACAACTACGGGACCGAGCCGGGGTCGCACCTCGACATGTCCGGGGTGCTGCGGGCCGCCGACGCCGAGGGCATGCTGGTCTTCTTCGCCCAGCCCCACTTCGGGGAGTACGAGTGGAAGGGGAAGGAGGGTCCTCCGCGCTCTCGCGCTTCGGACACTTCCTCGGCCGGCCCAGAGGGCACCCCGGCCTCGGTCGCCGACGCCGTCAACGGGTACGCCCGCGACGCGGCGTACTTCACGCGAATCGCGGGCAACCACCCGTCGGTCGTCCTCTACGCCACCTCCCACAACGGGTGCGGGTACGAGGAGGACATGAACCCGGACCTGCTGGGCGGCGCGAATCCCGAGGCGGCGCCGCGCGGCGAGTGGTCGGACCGCAACGCCGGGTACGCGTTGCGCGCCGAGGCGATCCTCCGGCGGCTGGACCCCTCCCGGATCGTGTACCACCACTCCGCGGGCGACCTGGGGTCCATGCACACCGTGAACTACTACGCCAACTTCTCCCCCACCCAGGAGCAGTCCGACTGGCTCGAGACCTGGGCGACCAAGGGCCGCAAGCCGCTCTTCCTGTGCGAGTGGGGCGCGCCGCTGTCGTGGGACTGGACGATGTACCGCGGCTGGTACAAGGGGAACCGGGAGTTCGGCAGCGGCGAGGTGCCGTGGGAGTTCTGCCACGCCGAGTGGAACGCCCAGTTTTTCGGGGATCGCGCCTTTGCGCTGGGCGAGCCCGAGCGGCGCAACCTGCGCTGGGAGGCCGACCAGTTCGCGCACGGCAGGCTCTGGCACCGGTGGGACTACCCGGCGTTCGTCGGGTCGCCGCGGATCGAGGGCTGGGACGAGGTGGTCGCGCGCACCCTCACCGACAACCTGCGGTGCGACCGCGCCTGGGGGCTCTCGGCCTCGTGCATCTGGGACCACGGGGCGTACTGGACGCCGCGCGACGGCGTGCCCTCCGGCCGGCGGGAGCTGGCCGTGGACTGGGACCACCTCCAGCAGCCGGGGTTCAGCGCGGACTACGTGGACGAGGTGTACGACCGGTTCGACGTGGCGTACGAGCGCGCCGACTGGACGCCGACCGGCGCGGGGCGGGCGATCATCCGGAACAACCAGGCCCGGCTCGGGTTCATCGGCGGCGGGCCCGAGGCCTTCACCGCCAAGGACCACGTGTACCGCCCCGGCGGCACGGTCGAGAAACAGCTCATCGTCATCAACAATTCGCGGGCGGACGAGACGTGCGCGTGGAGCTGGTCTTTGGCGGGCGCGGCGGGCGCCGGCACGCTCACCCTCAAGACCGGCGAGATCGCCAGGGTGCCGGTGCGCATGGCCCTGCCGGGGACGCTGCCGGCCGGGGCGTACACGCTGGCCGCGTCCTTCCGGTTCGCCCACGCCCCGGCGCAGGACGACGCGCTGTCCCTCGAGGTCCTCGCGGCGGACCCCCACCCGACCGCGACCGGGCGGATCGCGATCTTCGATCCGGAGGGCGAGACGACCCGGCTGCTCGCCGGGCTGGGCGTGACCGGGACGGCCGTGGGCGCGGACGCGGACCTGGCCGGCGTGGACCTGCTGGTGATCGGCCGGCGGGCGCTCACCGTGGACGGGCCGGGACCGGACCTCACGCGGGTGCGCGACGGGCTCAAGGTGATCGTCTTCGAGCAGGCGGCCCCGGTGCTCGAGCAGCGGCTCGGGTTCCGCGCGGTCGAGTACGGGCTGCGGCAGGCCTTCCGGCGGGTCCCCGGCTCCCCCATCCTTTCCGGGCTGGACGAGGCCGTCCTCCACGACTGGCGCGGGGAGGCGACCCTGGTCCCGCCGCGGCGGTCCTACACCATCGAATCCATGCACGGCCCGACGATCGCATGGTGCGGCATCCCGGTCTCCCGCGCCTGGCGGTGCGGCACCCGCGGGTGCGTGGCCTCGGTGCTGATCGAGAAGCCCGCGCGCGGCGACTTCCTGCCGGTCCTCGACGGCGGATTCAGCCTGCAGTACGCCCCGCTCCTGGTCCACCGCGAGGGGAAGGGGCTGGTGGTGTTCTGCCAGCTGGATGTCACGGGCCGGACGATCCCCGACCCCGCGGCGGAGCAGGTGGTGACGAATCTCCTCGATACGGTCATGGCGTACACCCCGGCGCCGTCACGCCGCGTGGTGTACGCCGGCGACCCGGCCGGGGCCGCCTGGCTGGCCGCGGACGGGCTGGC
>CAYNUZ010000088.1:0-9024 GCA_964400385.1 uncultured bacterium
TCCGCGGTGGCCAGCGCGACCGCGTCGTGCAGCGGCTCGCCGCCGCGCCGCGCCTGCGCGTACCACCGGTGGAACTGGTCAACGGGGTGAAAGGCCATCGGTTCATCATAGTATGCTGGCCGGATGGCCGAGCCGGGTGAGAAGCCGCAGGGACAGGCGGAGGGCGTCAAGCTCCTCCTCTCGTTCGCACCGTTCTTCCGGCCGTACCGCCGGCAGATCACCACCTGGTTCCTGATCTACGGCGCGTACTTCGCGTGCGGGATCCTGACGCCCATCGCGGTCAAGATCTACTTCGACACCGTCCTGCCCTCCCGGTCCATCCCGTCCCTGTGGGTCTTCGCGGCCGCCTACGGGGTCTACGCGCTCGTCTACCACGGCCTGTACCTGGTGGGCAGCCAGGGGACGGTGCGGATCATCGAGACGGTCGTGGCGGACCTGCGGCTGGCGGTGTACCGCAAGCTGCATCGGCTCACCATCAGCTACTTCGACAAGACGATGTCCGGGGAGATCGTCAACCGGGTCACCAACGACACCCGGCAGCTCCTGAGCCTGGTGGGCGGCGAACTGGTCAACGTGACCCTCCAATTCATGATGGGCATCGTCGCGTTCGTGGTGCTGCTCACCTGGAATGCCAGCCTGGCCGGCGTGGTGATCTGCTTCGTCCCCATCTACGCCTGGCTGGTGCGGCGGTTCCTGCCGCAGGTGCACAAGGCGGCGCGCGCGTGGCGGCGCAGCGAGGACCACATGTGGGGGAATTGGGGGGAGAAGCTCAAGGGCATGGCGGTCATCCAGGCTTTCACCCGGGAACGGAAGGAGGCGCTGCGCCACCACGAGTTCGGCCACGTGGCGTCCGACACCTGGTACCGGATGACGATGGAGGGGACCCGGATGAACGTGCTGGGCGGCCTCACCTCGGGCATCTCACGCCACTCGGCGTTCGCGATGGGGTGCCTGCTGGTAATCAACGGGGACATGAAGCTGGGAGCGCTCCTTTCGCTGTCCGGACTGATCGGGTACATCCTGACCCCGGTGGAGGCGTCGTTCAACCTCATGAATACCTGGCAGCAGTCCGCGGTGGCGGCCGAGCGGATCGCCAAGATCCTGGCCGAGGTCGAGGAGGCGCAGCTCGCCGAGGGCCGGCGGCCGCTGGCGGACGTGCGCGGCGAGGTGCGGTTCGAGCACGTCCACTTCGAGTACGAGCCGGGCAAGCCGGTGGTGCAGGACGTGAACATCCACGTCCCCGCCGGGTCGAGCGTGGCGCTGGTAGGGCACACGGGGTGCGGCAAGACCACGCTGGTGAACCTCCTCCAGGACTTCTACCGGCCGAAGCAGGGGTCCATCCTCATTGACGGCACGCCCACGACCGACATCCAGCCGACGGATCTGCGGCGGCACATCGGGGTGGTGCCGCAGGACGTGGTGCTCTTTCACGACACCCTGCGGGGCAACGTGGCGTACGGCCGGCCGGGCGCGCCGGACGACGAGCTGTGGCGGGTGCTCGAGGCCGCGCAGGTCGCCGACTACGTGCGCAGCCTGCCCAAGGGGCTGGACACCCGGCTGGGCGGGGAGGAGGGCGTGACGCCCGCGCAGGGGGAGTCGCAGCGGCTGTCCATCGCGCGGGCGCTGCTCATCAATCCCGCGATCGTGATCCTGGACGAGGCCACGTCGTCGCTCGACTCGCTGGAGGAGGCCCGGCTCCAGCTCGCGATCCGGGAGCTGCTGCGCAACCGCACGGCGTTCGTGATCGCGCACCGGCTTTCGACGATCCGGCACTCGGACCTGGTGGTGGTGATGGAGCGCGGAAAGGTGATCGAGCAGGGGTCGCCGGGGCTCCTGCTCGCCCGGCCGGAGAGCGTCTTCGCCCGGCTCCACGCGGCGCACCATGCCACTGGAATATTCCGTGGTTGAACAGAAGGCGCCTCCGCCGATCGTGACCGCCTACTTCCGGCGGTTCTTCATGGAGTTCATCGCGCCCCACCGGGCGGTGGTGGGGCTGCTCATCGTCAACATCCTGATCCGGGTGACCCTGGGGCTGTGGTGGCCGTTCGCGAACAAGACGATGGTGGACCGGGTCCTGACGACCGACCGGTGGGAGTGGCACGTGGGGGCGGTGGTCATCGGGGTGGGGTTCTGCATCCTGTTCGCCAACTCGCTGCTGATCTTCCTCTTCAACCGGGTGCTCTTCCGGCTGCTCGTGGTGGTGACCCAGCGGTCGCGCACCGCCCTGGCCGACCACCTCCTCAAGCTCTCCCAGCGGTTCTATGACGGGTCGCACGCCGGCCGGCTGCTGACCACCGCGGTGGGGGACCCCGGGGCGATCACGCAGGTGATGACGGCGGGGATGATCAACGCGCTGGCCAACGCGCTGATCGTGCTGGGCGGGTACGTGATCCTGCTGCACATGAACGCGCACCTCACGCTGGCCATCTCGGCGGTGTTCCCGGGCATGATCGCGGCGTTCTTCTGGCTGCGGCCCAAGATGCGCGCCAGCAGCGAGCGGGTGCGCGAGAGCTGGGGCATCATCGGCGGGATGGTGGCCGAGAAGATCGGGGCGATCCGGGTCGTGCGCTCTTTCGCGGCCGAGGACGTGGAGTCGGAGCGGTTCGGGGTGCGGGTGATGAAGCACCGGGACCTCAACGTGGAGCAGAACCGGTTCGCGGCGGTCTACGGGTTCGTGAACGGGCTGCTCATCCACATCGGGTTCATGATCGTCTTCGTCATGGGCGGCTGGCTGTACTACCACGGCCGGTGCACCCTGGGCACCGTGGTGGCGTTCTACGGCTACTTCCAGTCGCTGTTCCCCGCCGTCATCGCGGTGTGCAACCTGCCGCAGCAGGTGGCGCAGGCCTCGGGGTCGCTGACCAAGGTCTTCCGGCTGCTGGACGAGCCGCTGACCATCGCCAGCCGGCCGGGCGCACCGCGGCTGGACGGGCCGGTGCGCGAGGTGCGGTTCGAGGACGTCTCCTTCCGGTACGCGCCGGACCTGCCGTGGGCGCTCCGGCACGTCTCGCTGACGATCAAGGCGGGCGAGCGGGTGGGGATCGTCGGGCCGTCGGGCTCGGGGAAGTCCACGCTGCTCGCGCTGCTCCTCCGGTACTTCGACCCCACCGAGGGCCGGGTGGTGGTCAACGGGCGGGACGTGCGGGAGTGGGACCTGGGCAGCATCCGGCAGGCGCTCGGCCTCGTGCCGCAGGAGGTCATCCTGTTCTCCGGCTCGATCCGGGAGAACATCGTCTACACCCGGGAGGACCGGGACGACGCCGAGACGTGGCGCGCGCTGGAGCGCGCCGAGGGCGCGGCATTCGTGCGGGAGCTGGAGAAGGGGCTGGACACCGAGATCGGCGAGCGCGGTGTCTCGCTCTCTGGCGGGCAGAAGCAGCGGCTCTCGATCGCCCGGGCCCTGCTGACCAACCCGGAGCTGCTGGTGCTGGACAACTGCACCAGCGCGCTGGACGGCGAGACCGAGCAGCGGCTGCTCCAGGCCCTGGGCGAGGTGATGGCGGGCAAGACCGCGCTCACGGTGAGCCACCGGGTCGCGTCGGTCTCCACGAGCGACCGGGTGATCGTGATGGACCAGGGGAAGGTGATCGAGGAAGGGCCGCCCGCGAAACTGCTGGCGGCCGGCGGCTACTTCGCGGAGATCTTCACGAAACAGGGGGCCGCGGAGGCGAGCTGAAACCGGATCGCCAGGGGCGATCCGGTCACTTGATTCCGAGCAGCTCCACCTCGAAGACGAGGGTGGCATTGGGGGGGATCGCGCCGCCGGCGCCGCGGGCGCCGTAGCCGAGCTCGGACGGGATCGTGAGCTTCCGCTTGCCGCCGACCTTCATCGTGGCCACTCCCTCGTCCCAGCCGGCGATCACGCGGTGCTGGCCGAGCGGGAACTCGAAGGGCTGGCCGCGGTCCTTGGAGCTGTCGAACTTGGTCCCGTCCGTGAGCCAGCCGGTGTAGTGGACCACCGCGATCTGGCCGACCTGCGGGGAGGCCCCCGTGCCGACCACCATGTCCACGTACTTGAGTCCCGACGGGGTCGTGACCTCGGCGCCGGCCGTGGGCGCCGTGGCGGCCGCCTCGGGCTTGGGGCCGCTGCCGCACCCGATGAGCGCGAGCAGCGAGAGCACGGCGGCCTTGATCCGGACCCGGTTCAACATGGGTCGAGCATAGCCGATGGCACCGCTAAAATCCAGCCGGGGCCGTCGTTTGGGCCGGCGGGAGGTGACCACGGTCAGGGGCGGGACCCCCGCAGGCGAGATAGTATTGAATATGTTCCTGAATCGCCTCCTCGCCCTGACCTGCCTGGCCGGTTCGCTGCTCCTCCCCGCCCGCGTCCGCGCCGACGCCGCCGCCGACTACGCCGCGGGCGTGGCGGCGTACTCCGCGCAGGACTACCAGACGGCGGTGGCCAAGGCCGAGGCCGCGGTGGCCGCGGACCCCAAGAACTGGCAGGCGTGGCAGCTCGACGGCAACGCCCGGTACGCGCTCGGGGACAAGGCCGGCGCCGTCACGGTCTACAAGTACGCCCTCCAGATGAACCCGGACAACCCGCAGCTCAAATCCTTCGTGGACTCGCTCGAGGCCCCGGCCGCGCCGGTCGCGCCCGCCAAGCCCGCGGTGTCGCCCGGCGAAGCCGTCTACCAGTCCGCGCTCGCGCACTACAAGGCGGGAGACCAGGACACCGCGATGAAGGAGTGCGCGGAGGCGGTGCGCGCCGATCCGCGGCACTGGCAGGCCTGGTCGCTGCTGGGGAACATCCGGTACGCGCGCAACGACAAGCGCGGCGCGCTGCACGCCTTCGACAACTCGCTGGCGGTCAATCCGAACAACCCGGACGTCCAGTCCTTCCGGGACGGGCTGGCCAAGCAGGTGGCCGCGATGCCGCCCGACCAGATCTCCGCGGTGGAGCCGGCCGCGGAATCCGCCCGGAAGCCGGAGAAGACGGAGCCGCTCACCGGGCCCCGGTTCACGCTGGATGCCGGGATCGCGCTGATGAGCCTGGCGGAGGTCAAGGACGAGTACCTGAAATCCGATGCCGACGACCTCATCACCGCGGGTGCCTTCGGCGAGTCGGCGTCGGCGGAGCTGTCCGTGCCGCGCACGCAGATCGAGATCGGGCTGACGACCGCGATCCCGATCGCGCCCGAATACGGCGTCGCCGTCCGGATGTTTTATGACCTGCCGACGGACCTCACCAACAAGGAGGTCTTCGGGTTCGGGTCGTCCACCACCACCGACCTCGAGACCGTGACGTTCTCGTCGTTCGGCGGCACGGTCGGGGGCTACCTCGAGCTGGCGGATCCCAGCGGGTTCAGCTACGGCGGCTCGGTCGGGCTGGGGTACCTGCACCTCGGCGTGGACGACCTCTACGAGTCCACCTTCGACAATTCCGCGTTCAACCTCCATACCCACTCCAAGGACCTGCTGCCGCTCTCCGGCGGCACGTTCGTGGCGCGGATCGAGGTGGGCGGGGCGATCGCGCTCAACGAGTCGCTCGCCGTCACCCTCGACGCGGGGTACCGGCTGGCCAAGGTCGCCAAGGTGACCGTCCCGAAGGACACCGACACCGACGGCGACGGGAAGGTGGACGTCAAGGCGGGCGCGATCATGAAGAATTCCAAGGGGGACCCGCTGCCCGCCGACCTCAGCGGGCTGGCCGTCCGGCTGGGGCTGCGCCTCTCGTTCTGACCTCCCGCCTCCGGAGGTAAGATAGCCGGACCCGATCTCCAGGAGGCACAGCATGGCAGCCAAGTCCACCGACGCGATCCAGGCGCTCCTCACCGAAAAACGGACCTTCCCGCCCGCCAAGGCCTTCACGCAGCAGGCCAACGTCCGCGACGCGAAGATCTACCGCAACGCGGCCAGGGCCCCGGAGAAGTACTGGGCGACGCAGGCGGCCGCGCTGCGGTGGATGAAGCCGTGGAAGAAGATCCTGGAGTGGAAGGCGCCGCACGCCAAGTGGTTCGTCGGCGGCAAGCTCAACGTCTCGGACAACTGCCTGGACCGGCACCTCTCCACCTGGCGCCGGAACAAGGCCGCCCTGATCTGGGAAGGCGAGCCCGGCGACTCCCAGACGTTCACGTACGCCGACCTGCACCGCGAGGTCTGCAAGTTCGCGAACGTCCTGAAGGGGCTCGGGATCGGGAAGGGCGACCGGGTGAACATCTACCTGCCGATGATCCCCGAGGCGCCCATCGCGATGCTGGCGTGCACCCGGATCGGCGCGGTGCACAGCGTGGTGTTCGGCGGGTTCTCCGCCGAGGCGCTGCGCGAGCGGATCAACGACGCCGCGGCCAAGCTGCTGATCACCGCCGACGGCGGGTGGCGGCGGGGCGCGGTGGTGCCGCTCAAGAAGGTGGCCGACGAGGCGCTCAAGGCCTGCCCGACGATCACGAAGACCGTGGTGGTGCGGCGGATCGGGGAGGCGGCCGGGGCGCCGTTCGACCCCGCGAAGGACGTCTGGTACCACGAGCTGATGGCCAAGGCCTCGCGCGACTGCCCGGCCGAGCCGATGGACGCGGAAGACATGCTCTTCGTGCTCTACACCTCCGGCAGCACGGGCAAGCCCAAGGGGATCGTGCACACGACCGGCGGGTACCTGACGCACGTGACCACGACCGTGAAGCAGATCTTCGACATCAAGGACGAGGACGTCTACTGGTGCACCGCCGACGTGGGGTGGGTGACGGGCCACTCGTACATCGTCTACGGGCCGCTGGCCAACGGCGCCACGGCGCTGATGTACGAGGGGACGCCGGACTTCCCGGACAAGGACCGTTTCTGGCGGATCATCGAGAAGTACGGCGTGACGATCTTCTACACCGCCCCGACGGCGATCCGGACGTTTATGCGGTGGGGCGAGGAGTTCCCCGACCGGTGCGACATGTCCTCCCTGCGGCTCTTGGGGTCGGTGGGCGAGCCGATCAACCCCGAGGCGTGGATCTGGTACCACGAGCACATCGGCCGCAAGCGGGTGCCGATCGTGGACACGTGGTGGCAGACCGAGACCGGCGGGATCCTCATCTCGCCGCTCCCGGGCCTCACCAAGACCAAGCCGGGGTCGGCCACGTTCGCGATCCCCGGGATCGACGCGGACATCGTGAATGAGTCGGGCCAGTCGGTGGACTCCGGGTACCTGGTGATCAAGAAGCCGTGGCCCGGGATGCTGCGCACGATCCTCAACAACGACGACCGGTATCGCGACCAGTACTGGGCGAAGTACAAGCTCAAGTACTATTTCGCGGGCGACGGGGCCAAGCGGGACAAGGACGGGTACCTCTGGCTGCTGGGCCGGGTGGACGACGTGATGAACGTCTCCGGCCACCGGATCTCGACGATGGAAGTGGAGTCCGCACTGGTGGACCACCAGTCCGTGGCCGAGGCCGCGGTGATCGGCCGCACCCACGAGATGAAGGGGCAGGCGGTCTCGGCGTTCGTGACCCTCAAGGGCCATGTGCAGCCGTCCGACGCGCTGCTGAAGGAATTGAAGGCCCACGTCGTGACCAAGATCGGCGCGCTGGCGCGGCCGGAGGAGATCTTCTTCACCGCCGAGCTGCCCAAGACCCGGTCGGGCAAGATCATGCGGCGGCTGCTGCGGGACGTGGCCGAGGGCCGGGTGCTGGGCGACACGACCACGCTGGCGGACGCCAACGTCGTGGCCAAGCTCAAGCAGCAGTACGAGGGGAAGGACGAGGGCTGATCAGCCGGCCCTCGGCGGACGTTACAGCGGGTCTTTAAACGGGTTGAAGGACCAGGTCACAAGCAGGCAGGTGGTCAGGATCGCGTCCTGCCGCCCGGTCCGCTCCTTGAGGAAGGTCTCGGCGAACTCCAGGCTGAAGACCGTGTTGGCCGCCTCGGCGCCGAGGCCCAGCACTACCGACGGCGCCGTGCCCCCGTCCGTCTTCGAGGCCTGGTACGCCGGGCTCTCCTCGGTGACGCTGATCTTCGTCGACAACAGGTTCGCGCCCGCGCCGCCGTAGACGAAGAAGTCGTCCGGGTGGTCCGGATGGTTCCGCCACGCCGCCAGCCCCAGGACATTCACGTTGTCGAGCCGGCCCTTCTCCTTCTGGTTCCGGGCGCCCCCGGAGGCGGAGGCCGTGGACCAGCCCCAGGCCGGGCTCAGCGTGAAGGCCCAGCGGCCGGGTTTGACCGGCGCCCAATTGAGCGAGACCCCGCGGGCGCCGTAGGCGACGTCGAGCGTCTCCAGGATGCCGAACGCCCCGTCGAGCATGAAGGAGGTCGTCTTCGCGGAAATGGCGGATGTGGGAACCGGATTGACCTCGGTGCCCGCATCGTTCTCCACCGCGTCCACGGCGCCCTGCCCGAGCGGGTGCTGGACGAGGCCCGCGCCGACCCGGACGCGCGCGACCTCCCCGAGCGGATACGGCCGGTTGGCGTGGACGCCGAAGGGGAGGACAAGGCACCCGGCCGAGCCGAGCGTGCACGCCGCGAGCACGAACACCGGGAGGCGCATGCCTGCGCCCAGGCTCGCACGCGGCCGGCCGCGGGTCAATGCCGTCACGGCGTCGCGGGCGCGTCGAGGCGGACCTCGATCTCGACCGCGTCCTCGGTGTCCCAGGTGCCGGCCTCGGGGTCCACGGGCAGCACCCGGAAGGTGTACCGGCCGGCGGGCAGGTCCGGCAGCGGCAGCGCCGCTTCCCGCAGGGGGCGGTCGGTGAGCTGCGTGAACGCGGCGTCCCGCGGCCCCTTCACCTGCACGAGCCACGCCGGCGCCGTTCCCTGCCAGGTCAGCACCCGGTCCTGGCCCGCCCCGGAGACCTGCAAGGAGCCGAGCATGATGATGCGCCGGCCCGCCCCGAACCGGCACGACAGCTCGAACCGCTGCGAGGTGCCCAGCTCGCCGGAGGCGGCCATCGCGTAGTCCACCCGGAAGGCGGCGTGGCGCAGGAGCGCGTCGGGGGTGCGCACGCCCACGCCGAGCGTGGGGCCGCCCAGGGTGGTCCCCGCGCGCCAGCCGCCGCGCACCGCGATCCAGTCGTACGCGACCACCTCGGCGCCGGCCGCGCCCTC
>CAYNUZ010000089.1:0-9017 GCA_964400385.1 uncultured bacterium
GACGGGATACGCGGGGCCGCCGGCCGGCGTCGCCCACGTGATCCCCCAGTCGTCCCGCTCGAGCCGGGTGCCCGGGGCGGGGAGCTGGCCCCCCCGCATCCGGAAGGCGGCCGCCTCCCCCGGCGGCAGCGGCACCCGCCCGGCATCCTCGAAGACGGTCACCCCGTCCAGGTCCTCCTGCTCCGCAAACTCCTCGATGGACCGGGCCCCGCGCGCGGTGAGCGTGGGGGCGTCCACGATCAGCTCCCAGACCGGGACCCGGTCGGGGACCTGCCGGCGCAGGGCCGCGAGGAACCGCTCCCGGCCGTTCATGACCGCGCGGCCTCGTCATACATCGCCAGGACATTCTCGACCGGCGTGATCGGCTGGAGGTTGTGGCACGGCGCCAGGATGTACCCCCGCCGCGCGCCGAAGATCGCCACGTTCTCGCGCACCTGCCGCCGCACCTCCCCGGGCGTGCCGAACGGCAGGGTCTGCTGGTTGTCCATCGCCCCGTGGAACGCCACCCGGCCGCCGAAGTCGCGCGCCAGGGCGGCGCGGTCCATGCCCTTGCACCGCCACTGGACCGGGTTGAGCACGTCCACCCCGGCGTCCAG
Source organism: uncultured bacterium (assembly GCA_964400385.1). GTDB lineage: Bacteria > Oederibacteriota > CAKKQC01 > CAKKQC01 > CAKKQC01 > CAYNUZ01. The sequence continues at coordinate 597 of CAYNUZ010000089.1, forward strand.
CAGGTCCGGCAGGATCGCCCGGATGGCGCCGTCGTCGTGGTGGAAGGCGTACGCCCCGAAGGAATGGACCAGGGCGATCATGCTGCGCAGCCGGGGCAGGATGAGCCGCCGGATCGTCGCGGGACTGAACAGCAGCGACTCCTGGCTGCCCAGGTCCTCCGCCACGTAGACGAAATCCACCGCCCCCCCGGCCGCCCGGAGGGTGCGGAGGATCAGCGTGTAGTGGATGTCGAAGATGTGCTCCAGCGCGCACTCGACGAAGGCCGGGTGCTCCACCAGGTCCTCCATGGCCCGCTCGATGCCGCGCATGTAGCCGTACAGGTAGAACGGCTCGAAGTTCCCGCCGAAGACCGGCCACGGGCCGGCGCCGGCCGCCTCCGGGCCGACCAGGGCATGGCTCCACCAGTCCGGATCGGGCCAGGGAAACCGCTCCAGCTCGGCGACCGAGGCGAGACCGGCCAGCGGACAGACGTCCGGCTCGTCGTAGGCCCCGGCCCCGCCGGCGTACGCGATCCACCGGCGCTTGACCCCCCAGACGTCGGCCCCGTCGCGGCCCGCCTCGTGCGGGTCGCGCAGCACGGGGCCGACCCAGTGCGGCTTGTCGATCCCCAGCCGGTTCCAGAGGGCGTCGTCCTCCACCACCCCGAGCTCGCGCTTGAGCTTCGCCGTCATCTCCGGCGTCCCCCAGTAGTCCACCGGCAGCCGGTCCACGCTCCGGCCGGCGGCGATGGCCCGCCAGCGCTCCTTCGGCGTCATGCGGCCGGCCCTTCCCGGTAGGGTTTGCCCAGCCAGGCGCACTTGCGCCGGCGGTAGTGGCGGTAATGCGCGAGCGGGACGTCGGGCGGCACCCGGTGGTCCACCCCCGGGATGAACCGGCCGGCGGCCAGCAGGGGGGCCAGCCGGTCGAATTCCCGGTCGATGGCGGATGGCCCCTCGATGAGGGGCTTCTTGTCGAACCCGCCGCGCAGCACGACCCGGTCCCCCAGTGCGCGCCGGATCGCGTACGGGTCGGTGTGCGGCGCCTCCAGCGGGAACAGGACGTTGATCCCCGCCTCCACCCACAGCGGGGCGAGCTCGTTGATCCGCCCGTCGCAGTCCACGAGATGGAACCCGCACCCGCACTCGTTGCGGAGGAAGTCCGCGACCCGCCGGTACCGGGGCACCATGAGCCGGGCGAACATCGCCGGGCTGAGCAGCGGCCCGGTCTTGAAGCACATGTCCTCCCACCAGTTGGCCTGGTCAATCCGGCACCGCCCCGCCAGCGGCCGGAAGACGGTGAGCATGAGCAGGGTGAGGTGCTCCATCATCTCCTCGACCCAGGCCGGGTCCTCGTAGAGGGTCTCGGAGAGCTTTTCCACCCCCATCCAGTTGCGGATCCAGCCGTACAGGGAGCCGCAGGAGAGGACCACGGGGGTCCGGGCCGTCAGGGTGGCCGCGCACCGGGCACCCAGGTCCGGCGGGATCCGGGCCGGGTCGTGAAGCACCAGCCGTTCGTCCCGGATCCGCTCCCAGTCCTTCCGGGTCTCGATGGCATACCGCAGGTGGCGGGGGATCGAGACGCCGAAGCCCGGCCGCATCATCTCGACGGTCGCCCCGTCCGCATCCTCCATGACCTGGTGGTTCCCGCGGACCTCCAGGACGCGGGGGGTGAACCCCGGGCGCAGCCCGAAATCCACCCACGGCCCCTCCTCCCACGCCTCGTCATCCGTGTGGAACCAGCTCCGGATCCCGGCATCGCACCCGGTGACCGAGTCCGGCAGGCCCTGGGCGTGCCACGCCGGATACGTCTCGTCCCACGCGCCGAATTCCAGGTCGGGAACCCGGTCCACGGGCTCCCCCCGCAGGGTGGCCAGGAAGCGTTCCCGTTCGGTCATGCGGCGGCCTCCCATTCCGGAAAGGCCATCGCGGCGGCGAACCGGTCCTCGAATCCGGGCGACTGTTCCAGGCGGAGGTGGCGGACCCGCGGCAGGAGGACGTCGCACGCGGGGGTGCCCAGGTCCGCGAGGAAGAGGGCGATCTTCGCCCCCCGCAGCGCGGCGTTCCCCACGGGCACCACGGCCTCGTCCCGGAACGGCAACAGCCCCCTCCGCCGGCTGCCGCCCCCCGACCGCCTTTTCCCGAACGCCCCGGCAAGGAAACCCGCGGTCACCCCACCGGCCCGCCACCCGGCGGCCTCGGTCAGCCCCCGGAGCCCCGCCGCGATGGCCCCCTGGGCGAGCTGCACTTCCCGCACGCCCCCCGGGGTCAGGGGGACGGGGCCGCGGACCCGCCACTCCCCGGCGGCCATCCGGCCCGAGGGGGCGATCGTCCCCAGGTCCAGGCCGCACGCCACCGCGTCCACCAGCCCGCTGCCGCAGACCCCCCGGGGGGGGCCGCCGCCCACGACGTGGACCGCCATCCCGTGCCCGTCAGCCGTGACCCGGTCAATCGCCCCGGGCGCCGCGCGCATGCCGTGCGTGATGCGGGCGCCCTCGAACGCGGGGCCGGCCGCGGTGGAGGCCACGAAGACCGGTCCGCCCCCCCCCGCGCTGACGACGATCTCCCCGTTGGTGCCCAGGTCGGCCGCCGCCACCGGCCGGGCCGATTCGTGGAGCCGGGTCGCCAGCAGGACGCCGAGGATGTCGCTGCCCACGAACCCGCCCAGGCACGGGAGGAAGCAGACCCGGGCCCGGGCGGCCCGGGCGGGCCAGGCCAGGGACGCGCCGTCCATCCACCCGGCGCCCGGCAGGTCCGGGAGGAACGGCGCGCGGGCCAGCGGTGCCAGGTCGCGGCCCAGGAACAGGTGGTGCATCGCGGAATTGCCGACCAGCACGCCCCGCCGGAGCGCACCCAGGGACGGCGCCACGTCCTCCAGCAGGGCCGCGACCATGGCGGCCACCCGGTCGCGGATCACGCGCTGCAGGCGTTCCGCGCCGTCGCCGGCCAGGGCGGCCCCGACCCGGCTCATCACGTCGGCGCCGTCCCGGGCCTGGGGATTGAGGGCCGTCCGGGTTCCGAGCACCCGGCCGGTCGCCAGGTCGAGGAGCTGCGCCACCAGGGTGGTGGTCCCGATATCCACCGCCACGCCCAACCCGTCGCCGGGCTCGAAGGTGAACGCCGACTCGTCGGCCAGGATGACCCCTTCCCACTGCCGCAACTCGACCGCGAGGTCGCCCTCCACGCGGGCCTGGCAGGCAAGCCGCCAGCCATCCCGCCGCTCGTCCGGGGTCAGGCTGCGCCGGTCCGCGTCGGTCTCCGCCAGCGTCCCCTCCCGCACCCGGACGCGGCAACCCCGGCACCGGCCCCGTCCGCCGCACGGAAACTCCGCGCCGGCCTCGACCAGTGCATCCGCGAGGAGGCCGCCCCGGGCCACCGTCACGTCCTGCCCCAGGGGCTGGAGGCGCACCCGCGCCGGTCCGGCCTTCACGGGCGGCTCAGGGGACCGCCGCGAGCTCCTTCGCGAGCTCGGCGGCGGTGTGCGCGTCGGCGCCGTACCCGTCGGCACCGATCTCCCTCGCATAGGCTTCCGTCGTCGCGGCCCCGCCGATCAGGATCTTGACCTGCCCGCGCAGCCCCGCGGCGGTCACGGCCTGGATGGTATCGGTCATCGCCAGCATGGTGGTGGTGAGCAGGGCCGACATGGCCACCACCTGCGGGCGGTACTCCCGGACCGCGGCCACGAACTGGTCGGGGCCCACGTCCACCCCCAGGTCCGTCACCTCGAAGCCCGCCCCTTCCAGCATCATCTTGACGAGGTTCTTCCCGATGTCATGCAGGTCGCCGCGCACCGTGCCGATCACCACCCGGCCGGCGCTCGCGAACGAGCCCGCCGCCATCCGCGGCTTGAGGATGGCCATGGACGCCTTCATGGCCTTGGCCGCCATCAGCATTTCCGGGACGAAGAATTCGCCGTTGCGGAACCGCTCGCCCACCACGGCCATGGCCGGGATCAGGGCCTCCCCCAGGAGGACGCCGGGGGCCACCCCCGCGTCCAGCGCCTGGCCGGTGAGCTGTTCCGCCGCCGCGCGCCGTCCCGCGATCACGGCCTCCTTGAGCGGGCCGGTCGGGGCGCTCACGCGATCGCCCGGTCGATCGCCGTCCATTGTTCCGGGTCGAGGACGAGCTTGGCGATCGGGAAGAGGAGGTGGTCCTCCCGGTGGACATGGATCGTCAGGAGCGCGTCCAGCCGCCCGACCTCGTCGGCCAGCGCGCGCGCGCGGTCCCGGTCACCGTCCGCGCGGTCCAGGGTGTTGCGGACCCGGCGGATCATGGACCGGATCTCCCCGTGCTCGCGCCGCATCCACGCGGGCAGGGCGCACCAGGCCCCCATGGCGGCCTCCAGCGTGGGGAGGACGCCGCGATCCTCCATCGCCATGTGGTCGCAGAAGGCCGTCTCGAAGTACGCCAGGGCCTCGCCCGTGGCGTCCAGCGCGCCCGGCGTCGGCTCGTGCGCCAGGCGGCCGACCGCCGCATGCAGCGCCGTAAGGTGCGCCGCCGCTTCCGCATGATCCCGGTCCAGGCGGACGATGCTCGTGGCCATCATGGCTCCTCCTCCTTCAGGCCCGGAGCGCGGCGCGCCCGAGCTGCCGGCGCAGGTACGCCAGCGTGGTTTGCAGCGACAGCCCCTTCGGGCACAGGTCGTGGCACGCGAGCAGCCCCAGGCAGCCGAAGACGCCGTCCGGCGTGGCCACGAGATCGAGGTACGCTTCCGGCCCCCGGGCATCCCGGGGATCCAGCATGAACCGCGCCACGCGGTTCATGCCGGTCGCGGCGAGGAAGCCGGGGCGCATGGCCGCCGTGGCGCATCCGGCCACGCAGCACCCGCATTCGATGCACCGCTCGGCGTCATAGATCGCCTGGGCGTCGGCATTCGCCATGCGGGCCTCGGGCCGCGCCGGGTCGAAGGCCTCGCGCTCGTGGATCCATCCCTCCACGCGCTCGTTCATGGCCCGGAACCAGGTGCCGGTATCCACCGACAGGTCCCCGATCAGCTTGAAGGCGGGCAGGGGCATCAGGGTGATGGTGGCGGGCAGGTCGCGCGTGATCGTGCGGCACCCCAGGTGGGGCACGCCGTTGACCAGCATGCCGCAGGACCCGCACACCGAGGACCGGCAGACGAAGTCGAACTGGAGGGTCGGATCCTGCTCCTCCCGGAGGCGGTTGAGCGCGGTGAACAGGTTCATGCCCGCCGTCTCGTGGAGCCGGAACTCCTGCAGCCGCGGCCGGCTCGCGGGATCCGCCGGGTTGTACCGGAAGATCCGGAAGAGGAGCTCCCGCTCAGGCACGGGCCACCTCCCGGGCGGCCGTCGTCCCGGCCGTGGCCTCCCCGTAGCCGCGGTCGCCGGGCGGCAGCTCCGTGGTCACGACCGGCTCGTACCCGTGCGCGGGCAGGCGCTCCCCCGCCTTCCAGGTGGCCAGGGTGCGGCGGTGCCACACGGCGTCGTCCCGCCGGGGAAAATCCTCCCGGAAGTGGCTGCCCCGGGACTCCTGCCGCTGCAGCGCCCCGTAGGCGATGGACAGCGCCAGCCGCAGCTGGCCGGGAAGGCGCAGGGCGGAGGCCAGCTCCGGGTCCGCGCCGGTCCCGGAGCCCCGGAGACCGAGCCCGGCGGCCTGTTCGGCCAGCCCCTGGAGCGTGGCCACCGCCTCCGCCAGGTCCCGGCCGTTGCGGAAGATCCCCACCTGGTCGGTCAGCGCCGCCTCCATCCGGCGGCGCAGCGCGTACACGTCCGCCCGGCCGTGCGTCCGGGAGACCAGGCCCGCGATCCGCTCTTCCACCTGCCGGACGGCGCCGTCCGCGAGGGCGGAGGGCCAGGCCAGCTCGAGCCCGGCCACGTCGCGCGCCACCGCGTCGCCGACCACCTGCCCCATCACCACGGTCTCCGCCAGCGAATTGCCGCCCAGCCGGTTGAACCCGTGGAGGTCCCAGCAGGCGGCCTCGCCCGCCGCGTACAGCCCGGCCATCCCCGCGGCGCGTCCGTCGAGGTCGGTGCGCACCCCGCCCATGCTGTAGTGCTGGACCGGCCGGACCGGCATCAGCTCGGTGACCGGATCCACCCCGATGAAGTTCCGGCAGATTTCGCACACCTCCCGGAGGTTCGATTCCACGTGGCGGCGGCCCAGGTGGCGGATGTCCAGCCACAGGTGCGGCCCGTCCGCGGACGCGACGCCGTGCCCGGCCCGGATGTGCTGGGTCATCCGGCGGGACACCACGTCGCGCGAGGCCAGCTCCTTCTTCTTCGGCTCGTAGTCCGGCATGAACCGGTGGAGCTCCCGGTCCAGGAGGTACCCCCCGTCCCCGCGGCATCCCTCGGTCACCAGGATGCTGACGGGCACGATCGCCGTGGGATGGAACTGGACCGCCTCCATGTTGCCCAGCGGCACGACGCCCGTGTCCTGGGCCAGCGACATGCCGGTCCCCTCGTTGATGATCGCGTTCGTCGACCGGCCGTAGAGCCGGCCGTACCCGCCGGTGGCGATCACGGTGGCCTTCGCGAGGTACGCCCGCAGGGTGCCGTCGCGCAGGCTGCGGGCCACGGCGCCGTAGCACCGCCGGCCGTCGTGGATGAGCGCCAGCGCCTCCATGCGGTCGTGGACCGTCACGCCCAGCCGGATCACCTGGCTGTCGGTGGCGTACAGCAGGCTGTGGCCCGTGCCGTCGGCCGTGAAGCACGTCCGCCACTTCGCCGTTCCGCCGAAGTCGCGGGCGGTGATCAGGCCCTCCTTCGCGGGATCCTCCTCGATCACCTCCCCGCCCGCCAGCGTGCGCCGGCCGGTCGCGACGCGGTTCCAGGGCACGCCCCAGTGCGCGAACTGCCGGATCGCGACCGGCGCGAGCTCCACGAACCGGCGCACCACGTCCTGGTCGTTGCCCCAGTCACCCCCCCGGACGGTATCCGCGAAATGCACGTCCGGCGAATCCCCCGCCCCCTTCACCGTGTTCCCCAGCGCGGCCTGCATCCCCCCCTGCGCGGCGCTGGAATGCGACCGGCGGGGCGGGACCAGCGAGAGGAGCAGGACATCGCACCCGCGCGAGGCGGCCTCGATGGCGGCGCGCTCCCCCGCCAGCCCCGCCCCGATGACCAGCACGCCCGTCGCCACGGTGTCCGCCATCAGGCCCGGCCTCCGAGCCGCCAGAGGGACAGGAGCGTGGCCGCGCCCAGCGCGAGAAAGAAGACGGTCGTGAGCGCCGTCAGCCGGTGCATGGCCGCGCGCGGGACCCAGCCCCACTTGACCGCGGCGCGGTAGAGTCCCACGCTCATGTGCACCTCGACCGCCAGCAGGAGCGGCGCATAGAACCAGGCGTAGATCCCGTGGACCCGGGCCGCGGATTTCGCGGCCTGGATCGGGAATCCGGAGAGGATGACCCACAGGTGGATGGCCCCGAGGACCAGGACCGCCAGGCCCGTGACCACCTGCGCCATCCAGGAGAACGTGTCCCGGTGGCGGAGGCTCCCCGCCACGGCGGCCACCGCGCGCCGCTCCTCGAGCTGGAAGGGGATCTTGCGCGCCGCCAGCACGGCATGCAGGAGGAAGAGCAGGACGATGACCGGCGCCCCGAGGTACGCCAGGCGCGTGTCCTCGAGGAACCCCGCCAGGCGGTCCATCACCGGCGCCCCGAGCAGGACCGACGAGACCAGGACGACGTGCGTCCACATGAACCCGACCAGGGCGATCCCCGAGGCCACCTGGACCAGCTCCATCCGCGCTTCCAGCCGGCCCGGGACCGGCAGGACGCCCCCGGCCCAGCGGACCACGGGCGCGGCAGGGCGGGCGGAGGGCGAGGCGGGCTGCATCGTGATCCCACTCTGCTGCGGCCGGGGGGCGGCGGGCATGACGGCCCCGATCCCGGAATCCTGACCGGCGTCAGGCTCCCCGGGCCGGCCCCGCCGGGAGGCGTTCGGCCCGCCTGATCCCGGTCATGGCGGGACGCCCTGTCCGGCGCGAGCATGGACCGATCTCCGCGGAAGGAGGACGCCCCCATGGCCCGCCCGGTCGCCCCGCGCCAGCCGATGCCCGTGCTCGATCCCGCGGTCCGCCGCAGCCATTTCGCGGAGGTCGCGACCGGCTACACCGCGGAGGCGGCGGTGGCCGAGGCGTCCCGGTGCATCCTCTGCCGGGTCCCGCTGTGCTCGACCCGGGGCTGTCCGCTGCACAACCGGATCCCGGAATGGATCGCCCTCATCCAGCAGGGCCGGTTCCTGGAGGCCGCGGCGCTCAGCCGGACCACCAGTTCCATGCCGGAGGTCTGCAGCCGACTGTGCCCGCAGGAGCGGCTGTGCGAGGGGGCGTGCGCCCTGGGCATCCGGCATGAGGCGGTCGCCATCGGCGCGCTGGAGCGGTTCGTCAACGACTTCGCGGCCGAAGCGGGCGACCTGCCGCTGGCGCGCGGCGCGCCCACCGGCCGCACCGTGGCGATCGTGGGGGCCGGGCCGGCGGGCCTGT
>CAYNUZ010000090.1:0-8986 GCA_964400385.1 uncultured bacterium
AGCAGCGCGGCCGGACGGACCGGCAGGAACGGGACCAGCTCGCGGCCGCCCCACGCGGCGCCGGCGAGGAGGAGGACCGGGAAGACCCGCGGATCGAACAGCCCCGCGAGCCCGAGCCCCAGCGTCAGGATCCCGAGGAGGCCGTTCCCCAGCGCCAGTGCGAGCAGTGCCGCCCACAGCGGCTCCGGCTCGCCGCCCAGCGCCCAGCGCAGCGCACGCCGGCCGGCGGCCCAGCTGCCGAGGAGGAACGCCGCGAGGTACCCGGTGATGAGCAGGTGCGAACCCCAGGTCGTGAGGCAGCCGGGGAAGGCGGGGATGAGGTACCCCTGGTCGCGCTTCCAGTACGCCGCGAGGAGCTCCGGGATGACCGGAAACTGCTGCCAGAGGACGAGGGCGAACCCGGTGGCGGCCGCGGCAAACCCGGCGGTGAAGAGGGCGGGGCGGATCCGGAGGCTGTCGGGCCGGGGCGGAGCGGGGACGGGGGCGGTTTTGGCGGCGGACGGCGGCTTGCCGGGCTTCATGGCCGTGCCGGGACGGGCGCTACTCCCACTCGATGGTGGACGGCGGCTTGGACGACACGTCGTAGACCACGCGGTTGACGCCCCGGACCTCGTTGATGATGCGCGAGGACATCGCCGCCAGCAGGTCCGGCGGCAGCTTGGCCCAGTCCGCGGTCATCCCGTCGGTGGAGGTGACCGCGCGGATCGCCACCGCGTTGGCGTACGTGCGCTCGTCCCCCATCACCCCGACGCTGCGGACGGGCAGGAGCACCGCGAACGCCTGCCAGACCTTGTCGTACCACCCGCTGCGGCGCAGCTCCTCCGTGACGATCGCGTCCGCCTCGCGCAGGATCGTGAGGCGCTCCTCCGTGATCTCCCCCAGCAGGCGCACCGCCAGCCCCGGGCCCGGGAACGGGTGGCGCCAGAGCAGGTCCCGCGGGATGCCCAGCTCCGCGCCCAGGGCGCGGACCTCGTCCTTGAACAGCTCCCGCAGCGGCTCGACCAGCGCGAACCGCATCCGCTTCGGGAGCCCGCCCACGTTGTGGTGGGTCTTGATGGTGGCCGACGGGCCCTTGGTGGAGTGCGACTCGATGACGTCCGGGTAGAGCGTCCCCTGCGCCAGGAAGTTCATCCGCGGCAGGTGCCGGACCTGGTCCTCGAACACCCGGATGAATTCCGCGCCGATCCGCTTGCGCTTCGTCTCCGGGTCGGTGACCCCCTTGAGCTTCGCCAGGAACCGCGCCCGGGCGTCCACCTTGCGGACGTGCACCCCGAAATGGCGCTGGAGGTACGCGATCACCTCGTCGCCCTCGCCCTTGCGCAGCAGCCCGTTGTCCACGAAGAGGGCCGTGACCCGCCGGCCCGCGGCCTTCCCCACCAGCGCGGCGACCACGGACGAGTCCACGCCGCCGGAAATCGCCACCAGCACGGACGAGGCGCCGACCTGCTCCCGGATGCGGGCCACGGCGTTCTTCGCGAACGCGCCCATGTTCCAGTCCGGCCGGCACCCGCACACCTTGAAGACGAAGTTGCGCAGCAGGACCGTGCCGCGGTCGGTGTGCGCGACCTCGGGGTGGAACTGGACGCCGTAGATGCGCCGGCCGGGATGCTCCATGGCCGCGTGCGGGCAGTTGGTCGTCCGCCCGATCGTCCGGTACCCCGCCGGGAGCGCGTGGACGGAGTCGCCGTGGCTCATCCAGACCCGGTTCACCGGGGGCCACCCGGCCAGCAGGGGGCTCGCGCCCGTGCGGCGCAGGTCGGCGGGGCCGAATTCCTTGCGGGCCGACCGCACCACGCGCCCGCCCAGCTCGTGCGCCAGCAGCTGCATGCCGTAGCAGATCCCCAGCATCGGGTACGGCGACATGCGCAGGAAGGGCGGGAGCTTGGGCGCGCCGCGCTCGTACACCGAGGCCGGGCCGCCGGAGAGGATGACCCCCCGGGGCGCGAGCGCCTCGAGCTGCGCGGGCGTGACGGTGGGCGGCAGGATCTCGGAGTAGACGCGCGCCTCGCGCACCCGGCGCGCGATCAACTGGGTCACCTGGGACCCGAAATCAATGATGGCGATTCCGCCCGGCTGCATGGGCACAAGTGTAGCAATTCGGGCCTCCAGACGCACGGGAATTGATACACTACGCCCGTGGCACACGGCGCAATCGCCTTCAGGGAGGAGTGGAAGGACCGCCGCCTCGGCGTGGTCATGTTCCTCGACATGGTGGGGTACAGCTCCCACATGTCCCGGAGCGAGAAGCACGCCATGGCCCGGGTCGCGCACCTCGAAGCGCTCATGCGCAAGCTCGTCCCCGCGTACGCCGGCGACCTCATCAAGTTCCTGGGCGACGGCACGATGGCCGAGTTCCACACGGCCGTGACCGCGGTGGCCTGCTCGCTGGCCGTGCTCGAGGCCATCCGCGCGCACAACGAGAAGGCCGACGCCACGGAGCGGTACGAGGTGCGGATCGGGCTCCACCTGGGCGACATCGTCGAGAAGAACAAGGACCTCTTCGGCGACACCGTGAACGTCGCGGCCCGGATCCAGCCGTTCGCCGATCCCGGGGGGCTGGCCATGAGCTCGAACGTCTACCTCTCGGTCCGGACCCAGATCCGCCTGCGGGGCGCCGCCCTCGGGCGCGTGCGCCTCAAGGGGATCTCGGAGAAGGTCCGCATCTTCCTGGTCCCGCCGCCGGACGTCACGCTCCTGCCGTGGATCGCCCGGCGGCGCAACCCGCTCAACTCCCGGCTCCGGGTCCTCTCGGCCGCGGCCGCCGTGCTGCTGATCTGGGGGTTCACGTGGATGTCCGCCCGCAAGTCGGCGCCACCCGCCGCGCTGCTCTACGTGCGCCCGATGAGCGCCGCGACGCCCGCCGCGATGGACGCCGCCGCCCGCACCGCCGAGGACGTGATCGACGAATTGAACGCCCACGGCGGCGAGGTGGCGGGGTGGCAGTGGAAGGACCGGGCCTGGGTGCTCGACCAGCTCACGCACGCGGGCGCCACCGATCCGGCGAACGCCGCGGACGCGGAACGGGTCTCCGGCGCGGTGGCGCACCAGGGCAACCTCAAGTACCTCCTCGGGGCGCGCATCGAGGACGCCGGGATGGGGCTCATGCGGCTCTCGGTCAAGGTGATCAACGCCGACACGATGGCCGTGGTGGGCAACTTCACCGTCAAGGAGGACCGGCCCTCGCGGCTCGCCGAGGGGGCCATCGCCCAGCTCCAGGCCTGGGCCGCCGTCGAGCTGGCGCCCGGCGGCGCCCCGGGCGCGAAAAAGAAGAAGGCCGCCCGGCGCTAGGGATCCCGACCGGCATGCCCGAACCGACGTCCATCCCCTCGATCCACTGGTACCGGTCCCCCCTCCCCCGCGAGGTCCACGCGGCCCTGCACCGGCGCAGCGACGTCCTCGGGTTCCTCCAGACCGGGGGGTACCTGGGGCTGCTGGCGTGCACCGGCGCGACCGCGGTGTGGTGCGCCACGCACGCCCCGTGGTACGTGACGGCGGCGATCCTGTTCGCGCACGGGACGGGGTGGGCGTTCATGATCAACGCGTTCCACGAGCTGGTGCACGACTCGGTCTTCCGGACCCGGTGGCTGAACCGGTTCTTCCTCCGGATCGTGAGCTTCCTGGGCTGGCTCAACCACCACCACTTCTGGTCCAGCCACACCGAGCACCACCGGTTCACGCTGCACCCTCCCGGCGACCTGGAGGTGACGCTGCCCACGCACGTCTCCCGGAAGGACTTCCTCCGGTCCGCGGTCCTGAACGTGGACGGGTTCAAGTGGATGGTCCGCAACACGCTCCGGCTCGCCCGCGGCCGGCTGGACGGCGCCTGGGAGCACGCGCTGTTCCTCGAGCGCTACCCGGAGCGGCAGGGCCCGGTCGTGCGCTGGGCGCGGCTCGTGCTGGCGGGCCACGCCCTGATCCTGGTCGTCTCCGTGTGGCGCGGGTGGTGGATGCTCCCGGTGGTGACGACCCTGGCGCCGTTCTACGGCGCGTGGCTCTTCTTCCTGCTCAACAACACCCAGCACATCGGGCTGGTGGACAACGTCCCGGACTTCCGGCTGTGCTGCCGGACGATCCTCGTCAACCCGTTGTTCCAGTTCCTCTACTGGCACATGAACTACCACACCGAGCACCACATGTACGCCGCGGTCCCCTGCTACCGGCTGGGCGCGCTCCACCGGGCCATCGCCGCCGACATGCCGGCGTGCCCCCGCGGCATCGTCGCCACCTGGCGCCAGATCGCCGCGATCCAGGAGCGGCAGGCCACCGAACCGACCTACCAGTACCGGGCCCCGCTGCCGACGCCGATGGCCTGACGGCCCGCGGGCCGTCCGTCAGCCCGGGTAGCTGTTGCCGGCGTTGGTGATGAAGAGGTCGTGCGGGTGGCTTTCGGTGAGGGAGGCGCTGGTGATGCGGCGCAGCACCGCGGTTTCCCAGAGCTTCTCGATGGTGGCGGCGCCGACGTAGAAGAAGCCGGACCGGATGCCCTCCACCATCGTGCCGGCGACGGTCGCGAGGTCGCCGCTGGAGGGCACCAGGCCCTCCACGCCCTCGGCCACCTGGACGCTCTGCGCCGCGTAGCTCTTGCCGTGGAACTCGTCCTCCGAGCTGACCTTTTTCCCCCGCTCCATCGCGCCGATCGAACCCATGCCGCGGTAGCTCTTGAACTTGTACGTCTCGGGCCCCGCATGCTTGATGATGCTGCGGAACCGGGCCGGTACCTGGTCCTTCCCGAACTCCACGACCTCGCCCGGCGCCTCATCCGTGGCGGCGAAGAGGCGGCCCATCATCACGGTGGAGGCGCCGGCCGCGAGCGCCTTGGTGATATCCCCGAAGTAGTTGATGCCGCCGTCGGCGATCACCGGGACGCCGTGCGCGCGCGCCACCCGGGCCGAGTCCAGGATGGCCGTGAGCTGCGGCACCCCCATGCCGGAGACGATGCGTGTCGTGCAGATCGCGCCGGGGCCCATGCCGACCCGCAACCCGTCGGCGCCCGCCTCGATCAGCGCCTCGGCGCCCTCCCCGGTGGCGATGTTGCCGGCGATCACCTCCACGCCGTGGGCCTTCTTGACGTACCGGGTGGCCTCGATGACGTTCCGGGAGAAGCCGTGCGCGGAATCCACGACGATGACGTCCGCGCCCGCCTTGACCAGGGCGCCGACCCGCTCCTCGTAGCCCGGGCTGGAGCCGACGGCGGCGCCCACCTGCTGGCCGGCCGCCTTCACCTTCGCCACCTCGGCCGCCTGGTCCTGGATCGTCAGGTTCCGGTGGATGATCCCGATGCCGCCGAACCGGCCCAGGGCGATCGCCAGCCGGCTCTCCGTGACGGTGTCCATCGGCGCCGACACCAGCGGCACGCGCAGCCGGATCCGGCGCGTCAGGTTCGTCCCGAGATCGATGTCGGAGCGGGAAAAGTTGGCGGGCCCCGGCTTCAGCAGGACGTCGTCGAACGTGAGCGTCGGCGTGTCATCGATCCTCATGGACGGATCCCTCCCGGTCCCGTGCGGAAGTGTCGGATGCGCATGGGTACCTCCCTTCCGGTCAGCCCGGCGGCCATGAGAACTTCCGGCCGCCCAGCAGGTGCAGGTGCAGGTGCCCGACGGACTGGTTCGCGTCCGCCCCGTTGTTGATCACCACCCGGTATCCCGACTCCGCCACGCCGCGCTCCTTCGCCAGCCGGTTCACCACCCCGGTCAGGTGGCCCATGAGCTGCGCCTCGGCCTCGCCCAGCGGCTGGAGCAGCGGGATGTGCTTGCGCGGGATGACGAGGATGTGGACCGGCGCCTGCGGGGCGATGTCCTCGAACGCCATGACGGTGTGGTCCTCGTACAGGACCTTCGCCGGGACCTGCTTCGTCGAGATCTTGCAGAACAGGCAGTCGCTCACGCGGCCACCCCCGTCAGCTCGCCCGCGGCCACGCCGGTCACCCGGATCCGGGCGGCCGTGCCCGCCTGCCACCCGTCGCCGGTGAGCCGGACCGGGTGGTACGAGTCGGTCAGCGCCCGCCAGCCGCCGTCGCGCGGCAGCGACTCCAGCACGACCTCGGTCTCCCGGCCGACCTGGGCCGCCAGCGACGCGGCGAAGAGGCGGTCGCCGAAAGCCTTGAGGCGCGCCATCCTCGCGTCCACCACCGCCTCGGGGAGCGGCGCCAGCTTCTCGGCCGGGGTTCCCGGCCGGGTGGAGAACGGGAAAAGGTGGAGCTTGTGGAAGCCGCAGGCGGCGATGACCGCCTCGGTCTCGGCCACGTCCTGGTCGGTCTCCCCCGGGAAACCGACGAGGATGTCGGCCGTCAGCCCCAGCTCCGGGCACCGGGCGCGCAGGCGGGCCACCGGCTCGAGGATATCCGCCGCGGTGTACCCGCGGCGCATCGCCTTGAGGACGGCATCGCTGCCGCTCTGGATCGGCAAATGCAGGTGTTTGCTGATCTTGGAGTGCGCGGCGACGAGCTCGACCAGCTCGGGCTCGAGTTTCCCCGGGTAGAGGGAGGACAGCCGGAGTTTCCGCAGCTCCGGCAGCGCGACGAGCGCGTCGAGAAGCCCTGCCAGCCGGGCGCCCGTCGCGGGGTCCCGGTAGGCGTTCAGCCGGACGCCGCAGAGCACCACTTCCGGGATGCCCGAAGCGGCCAGCGCGCGGATTTCCTCGACCAGCGCGGCGAGCGGCCGGCTGGAGGAATCGCCGCGAATCAGGGGGATCACGCAGAACGAGCACCGCCGGTCGCACCCGTCCTGCACCTTGACGAAGGCGCGGGCATGCCCGTCGAAGCGGTAGATCCCGTTCGCCGCGGCGGGCCGGACCCCGCCCATCCCCAGCGCCGTGAGGAGGGCTTCCGCCGAGGGCGCGGCGACGACCGAGTCCGCGAGGCCTTCCGCCACCAGGTCCACGCCCGGCCGGCGGGCGTAGCAGCCTGCCACGACGACCCGCGCGCCCGGGTGCCGGGTACGGGCCCGGCGCATCGCCTGGCGCGCCTGCCGGTCGGCCTCGGCGGTGACCGAGCAGGTGTTCACGAGCACCAGGTCCGCGCGCTCACCCCGGCCGGCCTCCTCGAAGAACTGGCCGAGGAGTTCGCGCATCATCTGGGTCTCGTACTGGTTGACCTTGCAGCCAAAGGTGATCGTCTGGAATTTCATCGGGGGTGGTCCGGGCAGGGGGAAGCGGAGGGCTGAATTGTCCGGATCAGAGGCGCGTGGACCCCTTCCATGGAGGAATGATAGAAGAAAACCCCGGCGGTTTCAACCGGATCCTCAGTAGGGACGGCCTGCCAACACGCCGATCCCGTGCCGGCGGGCCCAGATGCCCGCGGCGGCCATGCCCAGGCTGAGGGCCGCGGCCGTCCAGTCCCCCGCCCGCATGCGCAGCGCGAGATACGAGGTCCGGGCGGTCGCGGACCCGAACCCCTTGGCTTCCAGCGCCCAGGCCATCCGGTGGGCGCTGCGCAGCGCGCCGCCCAGGATCGGGACGAGCAGCGGCACGAACCGCCGCACCCGGGCCAGCGGCCCCCCGCGGTCAAAGGTGAACCCGCGGAGTTTCTGGGCCTCGACCACGTTGGCCGCGGTGGCGACCAGCGCGGGGACCAGCCGGAAGGTGAGGCCGAGCGCGAAGACGGCGGGGAAAGGCACGCCCAGCCGCGAGAGCGCCGCGAGGATCTCCTCGGCGCGGGTCGTGAGCATCAACAGGTACCCGGCGAGCAACATCGTGACGAGCCGCAGCCCCATGCCCAGCCCGAACAGCCAGGCCGCCGCCCCGCCGTGGCCGCGCAGCGTGAGGTAGAGGGGCCAGACGACCACCGACAACCCGCCCAGCGCCGTGACCACGGCGCCGCCCGCGAGGTACGCGCGCAGGACCCGCCCCGTCGCGGCGACCGCGATCAGCGCGACGAACGGCGCCCAGAGCACCCGCGGGTCGGTGAAGAGGAGCAGCGTGAGGCAGCCGGCCCCGAGCGCGAGGAGCTTGACGCGCGGATCGAGCCGGTGGAGCGGCGAGGCCGCCTCGCGGTAGAGGGTGAGCCTCATGAGTCCTGCACCCCGAGGGCGCGCAGGAGGGCCGGGGTATCGAGCGCGGCGATCCCCAGCCGGTTCGCCAGCGCCGCCGCGGGCGGGGGCGCCAGCGCCAGCGGCGTGAGGACGTCCTCGCGGGCGAAGACCTCCGCCGCGGCGCCGTCCAGGACCAGCCGGCCGCCCGAAAGGACTGCGATCCGGCCGGCGTATTCCGCCGCCGCCCACATCGCGTGGGTGATGAGGACGACCGTCATGCCTTCCCCGTTCAGCCGGCGGATAAAGTCCATCATCCGGCGCGCCTCGTCCGCGTCGAGCCCGGTGGTCGGCTCGTCGAAGAAGATGGCCTCCGGCCGGTACGCCAGCAGCGATGCCACCGCCAGCCGCTCCCGCTCGCCCTTGGAGAGCGTGAAGGGGTCCTCCGCCTCCCGCCCCGCCAGCCCCGTGGCCTCCAGCGACTCCCGGACCCGCGCCGCCACCTCGGCCTCCCCCAGCCCGAGGTTGCGCGCCCCGAAGGCCGCCTCCTCGCCCACCGTGTCCGAAAAGATCTGGTGGTCCGGGTTCTGGAAGACGTACCCCGCCACGCGCGAACGGTCGCCCAGCGGCCAGGAGGCGCCCGGCCGGCCCTTCACATCCAGCGCCCCGGCCCGCGGCCGGATGAGCCCCACGGCGTGCTTGGACAGCGCGGTCTTGCCCGACCCGTTCTGGCCGAGCAGCGCCAGCGACTCGCCCTGCCGGATGGTCAGCGTCAGCTCCCGGATTGCGTCCCCGCCCCCCGGATATCCCGACGTGACATTCCGGAACTCGATCAGGGGCGCGCCCCGGGCGGTCGCTTTCACCGGCGGAGGTGACGAGTCGAGGGGACGCCGGAGCGCCCGGATCCTCCCCGCCACCGCCTCCACATCCAGCGGGCCGGGCGGCAGTCCCAGCGCCCGGGCGGCCTCGGCCGGCGGCCAGGCGGGCAGCCCCAGCGCCCGCGCGAAGCCCTCCGCCGTCAG
>CAYNUZ010000091.1:0-8927 GCA_964400385.1 uncultured bacterium
CCTAGCCCCCGCGCTTCCGCCGCGGGGCAGCCGCGGCCCTGCCGCGGGCCAGCGCCCGCAGGGCCGCTTCCGTGGTGCCGTAGAAGATCTCCCGCCGGAAAGCCGTGTAGAGGTGCGCCTGTTGCAGCACCGCGAACGGCTGGGCGTGCAGCCCAACCAGCAGCAGCCGGATGTGCCGCTTGCGGCACTCCTGGTGGATCTGGTCCAGGACGTGGAGGCCGGTCGCGTCCATCTGCAGGACCTGGCTCATCTCCAGGAGCAGGGCCCGCGGCGTCGGCTCGATGAACCGGATCGTTTCCATCAGCTTGTTCGCGGCCCCGAAGAAGAACGTCCCACGGATGGTGTACATCTCGACCCCGGGAGGGATGGTGAGCCCGCGCCGCCCGCCCGCCGCGTCCTCCTCCTCGTCGTCGTCCCGGAGCGCGCCGGTCAGCGATTTCACGTGCGTCAGGTCAGCCATCTTCTTCATGAAGAGGAAGGCGGCGAGGATCATGCCGACCTCGACCGCCACGGTGAGGTCCACCAGCACCGTGAGGAGGAAGGTGATGACCAGGACCGCAATGTCGCTCTTCGGGCCCGTGAGCAGCGACCGG
Source organism: uncultured bacterium (assembly GCA_964400385.1). GTDB lineage: Bacteria > Oederibacteriota > CAKKQC01 > CAKKQC01 > CAKKQC01 > CAYNUZ01. The sequence continues at coordinate 594 of CAYNUZ010000091.1, forward strand.
AAGGACCGCCACTCGGACATGTGGTAGCTCACCGTGATGAGGACGCCCGCAAGGGCCGCCAGCGGGATCCGGGCGGCGAGCGGGCCGGCCACCAGCAGGATCACGAGCAGGACCAGCGCGTGGACCATCCCGGCGACCGGGGTGCGGCCGCCGTTGCGGACGTTGGTGGCGGTGCGGGCGATCGCCCCGGTGGCGGGAATGCCGCCGAAGAGGGGGGACGCGAGGTTCGCGATCCCCTGCGCGACCAGCTCCATGTTGGACTTGTGGTGGCCGCCGATCATCCCGTCCGCCACCACGGCGGAGAGCAGGGATTCGATGGCCGCGAGCATCGCCACCGTGAGCGCGGAGGGGATCATCATCCGGGCCGTGGTCCAGGACCACGCCGGCAGCGCCGGGTGCGGGAGGCCGGTCGGGATCCCGCCGAACCGCGACCCGATCGTCTCGACGGGCAGGTCCGCGGCGGACGCCGCGACGGTCACCACGACGAGCGCGATGATGGACCCCGGGATGCGCCGCCACCGGGCGGGCCAGGCGAAGATCACCACCGTGGTGAACGCCGTGATGGCCGTGGCCCAGGGGTTCCACGTGGGGAGGGCGGCCCGGTACGCGCCCCATTTGTCGAGGAACTCCGCCGGCACCGCGCCCATGGTCAATCCCAGCGCGTCCTTGACCTGGCTGCTGAAGATGATCACGGCGATGCCGGACGTGAACCCCGTCACGAGCGGGTGGGGGATGAACTTGATCAGCGCGCCGAGCTGGAGGAGGCCCATGAGGACCAGGATGGCGCCCGCCATGAGGGTGGCGATCACCAGCCCGTCGTACCCGAATTTCGCCACGATGCCGGCCACGATCACCACGAAGGCGCCGGTCGGCCCCCCGATCTGCACCCGGCTGCCGCCGAGCGCGGAGATCAGGAAGCCGGCGACGACGGCGGTGTAGAGGCCCCGCTCCGGGCCCAGGCCCGAGGCGATGGCGAAGGCCATGGCCAGTGGCAGCGCGACCAGCCCGACCACGAGGCCCGCGCCCAGGTCCGCCCGGAACTGCCGGGCCGAATAGTCGCGCAGGCAGACGATGGATTTGGGGACGTACATCCCTGATGAGCCTACCAGAGCCGGGCCCCGGGAACGCTGACGGCCGTCAGCTCCGGCAGGCCGGGCTCAGGAGCTGGCGCTGCGATACCGCTTGAGGGCGTAGGCGAAGAAGGCGGCGGCGCCGGCCAGCATCGCCGCGGTGATGGCCAGCCCGTACAGGCCGAGGTACCACGGCAGCCGGTCCAGGTAGGCCCGGACCGGGAAGTTGGCGATCACCAGCATCGGGATGCAGTACGTGAAGATGAACTCGAACCGGCCCTTGAAGATGTCGGCCGGCTGCCGCGCGATGTTCGTCATCTGCCACCACACCTCCATCACATGGAAGCGGGTGAACCAGAACGAGAAGGTCACGAACGTGACCATGAGGGCGTAATACAGGAGCACACCGTTGGCGGCCAGCAGGGTGAAGGCCGCCAGGTTGGCGGGGGTCACCGTGGTGTGGAGCTGCCAGATGGCGTACCCCGAGAGGGCGAACCCCACAATCGTGTCAATCAGCGAGTCGAAGCTGGCGTACCGCGTCGAGACCAGGAACTGCGGCTGGACCGGCTTGATGAGGTAGAAGTCCAGCTCGCCGTTGCGGATCAGCTCGGGGACGTTCATGAGGTTCTCCATGAAGAAGGTCTCGAAGAGCCGCAGGATCACGTGGCTCACGCCCATCAGGAAGAAGACCTCGTACTTGGTCCAGCCCGCGATGGACTGCACGTGGGCGAAGACCACCGAGAACATGATGAGGGTCATCATGAACCACATGGACCCGAACAGGACCTTGGCGATGAAGTTCAGCCGGAAGCCCATCTCCCGCACGATGCAGTTCTTGATGAAGGCCCACCAGAGGACGGCGTACCGGGTCATCCGCCCACCGCCGCGTACCGGCGCAGCCCCCGGCGCCACATGGCGAAGGAGATCGCGGCCAGCACCGCCACCCAGGCGCACTGGCCGGCCAGGCCCTGCAGCGCCTCCACGGCGTCCAGCCGGCCCAGGTAGATGCGCATCGGCAGGTACGTTTCGTAGGCCCAGGGCAGCGCGTTGACGACGACGAAAACCTTGTGCGGGAGCAGCTCCAGCGGAAACCACCCGCCCGCGAGGAGCATCTGGATCGGGAAGATCGCGTACTGGAGCGAGGAGTTTTCCAGCACCCAGAACGCGGTGAACCCCACGCAGATGCTCACGAGGAACCCGATCTGGAGCCCCAGGAAGATGGAGATGAAAAAGGCGCCCCAGCGCCAGCCCTCGGCGGGCACGATCATGATCGCGCGGGCGAAGTAGAAGACCAGGCCGGCCGGAATCAGGAGGAGCAGGAAGGCCATCAGGGCCTGCCCCATGCGCATGTGCCATTCCATCAGGACGAAGTCCACGGGCCGCACAAGGTACTTGTTGAGCTCGCCCTTGCGGATCTGCTGCGGCAGCGTCCACTGCATGTCCTCGACGAAGGTGGCCAGCCGGATCATGTTCATCAGCACGAAGTAGGAGAGCATCGTGTTCTCGGAGTACCCGCCCGGGGCCATGCCCGCGCCGCCGCTGTGATAGACCGCCCGCCACAGGAAGATCGCGGTGACCAGCGGGAAGAGCTGGAAGAAGAACTGGACAAAGAATGACCCCCGGTACGCCAGCATGTCGGAGATGCCCATGCCGATCCCCCGGCGGTAGACGGACGAGAACGGGATGGCCGACGCCGGGATCCTCATGGACGCATCATAGCGGGCCGTTCAGCGCTTCGGCCCGCGGGTGGCCTCGATCACCCGGAAGACGGTCGTCTGTTTCGTGACCTTGACCCGCTTGAAGGTCTTGGCCAGCAGCGGCAGGTAGCCGAGGAACCGGTTGGCCACCAGGTGGAGGCGGCCCCCGGGGTTCAGCCGTTCCCGGGCCCGGGCGATGAACGCCTCGGCGACCCGTGTGTCGGTCGCCACCCCGTCGTGGAACGGGGGGTTGGAGACGATGAGGTCCCACGTCCCCTCCAGCCCCTCGAAGACGTCGGCCGGCACTACGCCATCACCCGGCAGCGCGTTCGCGGCGAGCGTCATCCGGGTGGCCTCGAGCGCGAGGGCGGAGACGTCCGCGAAGGTGACCGTCACGTCCGGCCGGGTGAGGCGCAGGGCCGCCCCCAGCACGCCCGCCCCGCACGCGAAATCGAGGACCGCGGCGCCCTGCGGCGGGTCCAGCTCGCCCAGCAGCAGCGCGGTCCCGTCGTCCAGCTCGCCGTGGCTGAAGACCCCCGGCAGGGTGGTCACGGTGAGCCGGCGGTCGCCCGCCGGGCACGTGAACGTCGCGGCCCAGTCGGCGAGCCGGCGGGCGGGCGAGGGCCGGGCGTCGCGCACGGCCTGGTGGAGGACCGCATGGGCGCCCGATTCGGAGGCCGCCACCGGGCCCACGTGTTCCGCGATGAGCGGGGGGGCCGACTTGATGCCGGAGCGGATCCCGCCCAGCACCCAGACGGGCGCGCCGGGCTTGACCGCGCGCGCGGTCATGTCGAGGGTCATGGCCGCCGCCGCCCGGCCGCGGGGCAGGAAGACGATTGCGCCGTCGTGCGCCGCGGGGGACGGATCGTACCAGGCCGCGAACACCGACCGGGCCGGCCCGCCGTCATCCGACTGGCGGTGGACCCCCCAGTCGGTCGTGAAGCAGGTGAGGGGGATGCCCGGCCACCGCCCGGCCAGCGCCGGGCCGGTGGCCGCGTCGGGCGGCAGGACGACCAGCGGGGCCCGGGCCGTGAACCCGTCCAGGTGGCGGAACAGCAGCCGGGCCGGGCCGGCCTCGGGCGGCACGGCGCGTCAGGTTGCGGCGGGAGCCGGGCCCCGGGCCCGGAAGACGTCCGCGATGACGTCCTCCACCGGGGGGTCCTCGATGGTGAGGTCGAGGATCGGGAGCTGCGCCAGCAGCGCGGCGGTGACGGCGGCGGCCTTGTCGCGCGGCACCTTGAGGTCCGCCGACGGGCCGTCCAGCGACGAGACCTCGCCGAACGGCTGGAGCTCGAGCCGGGTCAGCGCCCGGCTGGCCGTGAACTTGAGGTGCTTGCCGGCGGACCACTGCTCGACCAGGTGCGACAGCGCGCCGTCGAACACGAGCTTCCCGTGGTTGATCACGACCACCCGGGAGGTCAGCCCCTTGATGTCGGCCATGTTGTGGCTCGTCAGCACGATCGTCGTGCGCCGCTTCGCGTTCACGTTCCGCAGGAAGTCGCGGACCGTCTGTTGCGAGATGATGTCGAGGCCGATCGTGGGCTCGTCCAGGAAGAGGATGCGCGGCTCGTGCAGGAGGCTGGCGATCAGCTCGAACTTCATCCGCTCGCCCAGCGAGAGCTCCCGCACCTGCACCTGCAGCCGGTGGGTCACGCCCAGCAGCTCCGTCATCTCCTCGACCGTCTTCTTGAACCGGTCGCGCGGCACCTCGTAGATCGCGCGGTTGAGCTCCAGCGAGTCGAGGGCGGGCAGGTCCCACCAGAGCTGGTTCTTCTGGCCCAGCACCAGGGCGATCTGCCGGCGGTAGTCGTTCCGGCGCTCCCACGGCCGGAAGCCGAGCACCGAGGCGTCGCCCGAGGAGGGGAAGAGCAACCCGGCCAGCATCTTGAGCGTGGTGGTCTTGCCCGCGCCGTTAGGCCCGAGGAAGCCCACGAACTCGCCCTCTTCGAGCGTGAAATCCACCGCGTCCACCGCGGTGACCTCGAGGTAGGTGGGGTGCAGGAGGGTCGTCAGCGCGCCCTTCACCCCGGGCAGGCGGCGGGTGGTGCGGTAGACCTTGCTGAGCTTGCGGACCTCAATGACGGACATTCGTCAGTGTGCGGCGCCGGTGTCGCTCCGGTCGATCTCCTCGACCTCGAAGTCGAAGTTCCGGCACTTGAAGACCAGCTCCTGCCGGTTCAGGGTCTTCATCATCTGCTCGACCTCCTCCTCGGACTCGGCCATCGTCTCGAACGACCCGTCCATGTGCCAGGAGATGACGAAGGTCTTGGGCATCAGACGGCCGCGAAGGCGTCCATCAGGTGCGGAAAGAAGGAGTCGAAGGTGGGGTAGTCCACCCGGTGCAGCTCGTAGTCCTCGAGCGCCTCGGCCAGCGGCCGGATGAACTGGTAGCCGGAGTCCTGGTCGAACTTGAGCAGCGCCTCCGCGGTCGCCCGCTCCCCCCGGCGCGCCAGCAGCCGCGCCTGGATGGCGAAGACCAGGTGGTCCTCCAGGCAGGTGAGCGGCTCCTGGTACCCCAGCGCCGCGAAGGCCTGGGCCCCGCGCTGGTACGGCCGGGTGAACCCCTGCGAGGCCTTCATCTGGCCCTTGCTGAGCACGGGTTTCAGCAGCGCCCGGATGAGTTCCCGCTCCATGCACGAGGCCACCTGGATGGGGGCATGGAAGGTCAGGTGCCCGTCCGGCTCGATGAACGGCCCGGCGGCGGCGACGGCGAGGAGCCCCTCGGGCGTGTGGAGCGAGGTTCCGAACGAGAATCCGGCGGGCATCAGGAGCGACGCGACCGACAGGCACGACCGCAGCCCGGTGCCGAAATAGGTCTCAAGTCCGCCGATCCACTCGGCATCGCCGAGCGAGTCCTCGAGGTGGGTCACCGCGGTACGGTACGCCTCGCCGTTCAGCTTCAGGAAGTCCTGCGCCTCGGCGTCCAGCGTGAACGCGGCCGCGTACTCGAGGTACCGGTTCAGCCGGCCCAGCCCCTCGCCGGCCTCGTTGGCGGCCCGCTCCACGGTCTCGCGGGACAGGGCATACGCGAACCCCGCCTTGGGCAGCGGCTCGGCCGCGAGCGCCAGCTCCAGCAGCGCATCCAGCCAGAACCCGCCCCGGAGCAGCCGGCCGGTCTCGACCACCGCGGGGGCCCGCCGGTACGAGTCGAAGCGCAGCCACGCCGCGCGCCGCAACGGGTTCACCGCCTTGGGCTGGAACCGCGCGCCCTCCTCGGTGAGGTTGGCCAGCAGCATGAACAGCTCCACGTTGGGCATCCAGAGGATCGCGGGCCGCACGCTGGTGGGCATCGTGTTCCATATAATACACCCCGCGGATGGAGACCCTGCGGATGCGCATCTCGAAACAGGGCCGGGGCGGCAAGACCGTCACGGTGGTGGACGGGTTCACCCGGGAGAAGAAGCTCATGGAGTCGCTGGCCTCGGGGCTCAAGCACCACCTCGGCTGCGGCGGCACCTCGCGCCAGGGCACGATCGAACTGCAGGGCGACGTCCGCGACCGGCTGCGGCCGCTCCTGACGTCGCAGGGCTACACGGTCAAGGGGTAGCGAAGACCGTCACGGTGTCCCGCCCGGGGCGGTAGAACATGGTGGCGCCCTCGCGGCGGGACATGACCGATTCCGCCGGCAGGTCGAGCCCGTCGAGGTGCACGGCCTCCTTCCGGAAGTTCGCGGTGATCACGGTGCCGTCGCCGAAGGTCGTCTCCTGCACGAGCCGGTCGTCCGTCAGCCACCGGAAGGCGGTGAGGGGCTGGTAGGCCAGCCGGCGGTGGAGCGGCGAGAAGAACCGGTAGTGCGCCGCGATCCGGCCCTTCTCCCGGTCCAGCTCGGCCAGGGTGAAGTGGTACAGCGGGGGGACGTTGTAGAGCTGCTCGGTCAGGGCCACCGTCGTCTGGATGTCCTTGAACTTGAGGCTGCCGTTGCCCCACTGGTGCGTGGCGACCACGGAGTCGTGGAGCGCGGCCTCGTACAGCGGCAGCCGGTACCGGGGGTCGTAGATGGTCCGCCAGTATTTCGGCTTGAGCGGGACTTGCCGGAAGAAGACCTCCGGCGCATCCGGTGGCCAGTACCCCCCCAGCCAGTACTTCGACTTCTCGCTGTGGAGGTCCTTGTCGTCCCAGCCGATCGCGGGCGTCAGCATGCCGTGCGCGAAGCAGATCGCGGCGGAGGCCAGCGCCGATCCCCCCTCGGACCCCACCGGGACGCCGTAGGTGGTCGCGATCCACTGCATCCGCTCGATCCGCGCGGCCAGGTTCTGCGCCTGCGTCGAGGGGTGCTTCGGCGAAAAGTCGTCCAGCCACTCGCCGAACGCGTCGCCGTCCACGAACCACGCCGAATCGGGCGTGACCGCCATGATGGCCTTGACCCGCGCCTCGACGTACGGCCGCGCCACCTGCGCGTTCAGGAACCGGCCCTTCCCCTCGAAGCCCCGCTTGAGCGTCCCGTCCTCGCGCACGACGCCGCCCGTTTCGTAGAGGGCCTTGCCGAACTGCGCGGTTTCCCAGGAGTCGCCCTGGCCGGGCGCGTGCACGCTGTCGTAGCAGTCGTACGGGCCATAGAGGTACCCCAGCCGGTCCGCCTCGACCGCGACCTCGGGCCGGCGGTCGCCGGGGTGGAGATCGTTGAGGACGAGCACCGCCCGGTCCACCCCGATGGCGCCCAGCGCCTTCAGGAACTTGAGCGAGATGCCGTCGCCCCAGTCGTCCGGCCGGGCGAAGTGGTCGGGAAAGTTCGCCGCCAGCCATGCCGCGTTGGCGGCGCACCGCTCGTGGAGCTGCAGCCCGGCCCGGCTGCCTTCCGGCAGGCTGGGGGACTGCATGATCCGGTCGAGGTCGCGCGTGATCGTCTCCCGGAGGTAGTCGTATGGGCCGTCCTTGCCGGTGGCCGTGCGGACCGCGTCCCTCGCCTCCTTCCCCAGCAGCTTCCAGATCCGGCCGGCCGGCCCCGCCTTGTCGCGCGGCCCCTCCCTGGCGAGGAGCCGGCAGAACCCCGGCCAGTCCCGGACGTCCTCGGGCCGCAGGTACAGCCCCCAGACGTAGGCGTGCAGGGCGCCGGCCAGCCGCTCGGCCCGGGGGGTCGTCCGGATCTTCTCCGCCAGCGTCACGAGCTGGTGGTGCGCGGCCATCCAGTCCCGGAGCTGGAGCGCCGGGTCGATCGGCGAGGCGCCGCCGAACCGGATCACGATCCCGAACTGCCGCGCGGTGTCGAGCCGGGTGAACGTGTGCCGCAGGGCCACGCCCAGCCGGTCCCCGCGCCGCGGGTACGTGACCTCGCAGTTGAACGGGATCGGGAGGAGGTACGTGACGGTCTGGCCGCCGAGATCCAGGCCGAAACACGGCAGGAAGAACTCCTCCGTCGCGGAGTTGGAGTAGTCATGGAGGTCGGCGGCCCACCCCTCGTCGGTGACCGGAACCCACAATCCCTCGCCGCGCGGCAGGATCAGGGCGCGGACCGGGGCCGGCGGGGTGACCACCGGCCACGCGATCGCGCCGGGCCGGTCCGCGGTCAGCCGCACCGTGAGCTGGGTCCCGGTGACGCCGGCCTCGACGGTCAGGCCGGGCCGGGGGAG
>CAYNUZ010000092.1:0-8838 GCA_964400385.1 uncultured bacterium
ACGGGCGCACCGAACCGCACCTCCAGCCGGCCCCACGGCCGCGGGAACCGCCGCCACCGCGGCCAGATCCGGTACGCGCCGAGGACCAGCACCGGCACGACGGGCACCCCGGCCGCCTGCGCCAGCGCGCCCACCCCGCGCTCCGCGGGGTGCAGGTCGCCGTCCGGCGTCCGGTGGCCCTCGGGGAACACCAGCAGCAGGCGGCCCTCGGTCAGCGCCGCCGCGAATTCGCGCATCGCGCCCCGGTTGAACCCGCCCACGTGCAGGATCGTCATCGTGTTGAGGCTCCGGAGGAAGGCGCTCACCAGGGGCACGTGGCCGATGCGCGAAACCGACATGAAGGTGAGCTGCCGGTGCGCCACCGCGCACCCCACGTACACGGGATCGAGGTAGTTGGCGTGGTTGGCCGCGAGGATCGCGCCGCCCCCGGCGGGGACGTGGTGGAGCCCCCGGATCGTGAGCCGGTGGAAGAGGCCCATCCAGGGCCAGATCAGGGCGTGGAGGACGCGGTAGAGCACGGGGCGGGCCCCCTCGGGGTCAGCCGGCGGCGGCGGGCGACAGCCTGAACACGAAGAGCCGGTACCGCACGCTGCGCCGGAAGCGCGCGGGATCGAACTCCTCGGTCATGTCCACGCGCACGTGCCGCGCCAGGCGGTCCAGCGGGCCGCCGGCCAGCAGGCGGATGATCCGGCTCCACCACGGCGCCTGCTGCCGCACGATGTCCGCCGCCGCGTCCATCGCCGGGATGACGTGGTCCCGGTGGAACGCCGCGAGGTACTCGACCATGGGCAGCGCCCGCTCGGTCAGGTCGTCCTCGGCCTCCACCTGGAAACCCTCCCGCGCGGCGGCGGCCAGGAACGCCGCCTCGGCATGGGCGCCGTAGAACGCCGCGATGCCCGGCCGAAGGAACCAGTCGGCCACCACGACCGTCCGGCTGCCGCCCTCCCCCAGGGCGGCGCGGCACCCGGGAAAGAAGGCGTCCAGGCCCACGTACTGGGCACTCTCGCTGAACAGGACCACGTCGAACGGGTGGGACGGCCGGAAGTCCTCGAACCGCACCGGATGGAACGGCACGTCGGGCAGGTGGCCCGTGAAAACCGTGCGCTGGTAGGGGTCCGGGTTGACCCCCTCGACCGCGAACCCCGCGTCGCGCACCATGCGCGTCCCGTGGCCCACGCCGCATCCGACGTCCAGCACCGTCCGGGCGCCCGCGGGGATCCGCGCGATCAGGTTCTCGGTGAACCGCCGCTGGGCCTCCCGGATCCCCGCATAGTCCAGCGGCTTCCCGGGCTCGCACAGCCCCAGGTGCAGGTGCTCGAGCCCCAGGACCCGGTGCACGATCATGAGCGGCAGGTCGATCGGGGCGGCGCCCACCGGGGTCAGCCCTTGTGGAGGAGGTGCAGCAGCCCCAGCGACATGGCCGGGACGTAGGTGATCAGCAGCACCCCCGCGGCCAGGATGACGAGGAAGGGCACGGTGGCCCGGGCCACCTCGGCCATCGGCCGGTTGAACCGGTACGAGGCCAGCAGGAGGTTGAGCCCGACGGGCGGCGCCAGGTACCCCAGCTCGAGGTTCGCGAGGAAGATGATGCCCAGGTGGACCGGGTTGACGCCGAAGGCGGCGCCCATCGGCGTGATGAGCGGCACCACGACCAGGATGGCCGAGTAGATCTCGATGACCGACCCCACGATCACCATGAAGACGTTGAGCAGCAGCAGGAACACGACCTTCGAGTGGACGTGCGCCTGGACGAACGCCGCGAGCAGGTCGGGGGCCCGCGAGTCCACGAGGTAGTTTGTGAACCCCAGGGCCGCGCCCAGGATGAGCAGGACGCCGCCGATCAGCGCGCTGCCGTCCGCCACCACGGGCAGGAGCTGGTCGCGCACCCGCAGGTCGGCGTAGATCGAGCACTCCGCGGCCACCGTCCACAGCAGCGTCAGCGCCCCGGTCTCGACCAGGCTCATGAGGCCGGAGAGGTACCCCGCCACGATGATGAACGGGAGGATCAGCTCCCACTTGGCGTCCCACACCGACGCCGCCGCCTCGCGCGCGCGGAAGGCGGTGCGGCCGGCCCCGGTGATCAGCCCGGTGCGGATCCCCCAGGCGGACACCAGCGCCACCAGGAAGAGCCCGGGCACGATCCCCGCGATGAAGAGCTGGTCGATCGGGGCCACGTACGGCTGGCCGTTGAACATCGTGAACGACCGCACGCCGTACAGGATGACCGGCAGGCTGGGGGGGAAGAGGAGCCCGATGGACCCGGAGGCGGTCAGCAGGCCCACGGAGAAATCCGCGGGGTACTTCGAGCGGATCAGGATGGGCAGCATGAGGCCGCCCAGCGAGAGGATCGTCACGCCCGACCCGCCGGTGAACGCGGTGAAGAAGGCGAAGACCAGCGCCGCGACGATGGCGAGCCCGCCGGGCATCCAGCCCAGCAGGGCGTCGAAGACCCGGACCAGCCGCTTGCACGCCCCGCCCGCGGCCATGATGTGGCCCGCCATGGTGAACAGCGGGACCGCCGGGAGGTACTCGTTGGCGGCGAGCTGGTAGGTGGCCGCCGGCACGGAGGCCAGCGGCGTCCCGCCGCCCCAGAACAGCAGCAGCGCCAGCCCGCCCAGCAGCAGGAAGAGCGGCAGCCCCGCGAAGGTGGCCGCGACGAGGACCGTGATGCCGATCGTCCGGACCCACGGGCCCTGGAGCGCCGTGACCAGGTCCGGGGCGTGGTTCAGGATGGAGGGCATGAGCAGGACCCCGACGAGGAGCAGGAGCGCGGACACCACGAGCCGGGCATGCGACCGCCCGAAGGCCCACCAGACCAGCCAGGCGCCGATCAGCGCGTACCCGACCGGCATCACCAGCTCGAACGCCCACACCGGGATCCCGACGGCCACGATCTCGCCCGCCGGCCGGTCGGCCGCGACCATCTGCCCCGAGGCGAACGCGAGCACCGCGCAGATCGCCGCGCCCAGGCCCCCGGTCAGCGCCCGCGCCACCCCCTGCACCGCGGCGGGCAGGAAGGTCGTGGTCGAAAGGGTGAGCAGGGTGCTCGACCGGGCCGCCAGCGCCGCGCCCACGAAGGCGATGAGGAGCGTGAGGTGCTGGGTCAGCGGGGCGGCGGACTTGTACACCAGCGTCCCGAACGGGTGGCCCTCCCCCTGCCAGTTCGCCCGCCGGATCACCGAGGCCGCGAGCGGCAGCGCCGTCATGAGCGCGAGGACCACCAGGGCGATCCACCGCTCGGGCCCCTTCAGCTTGCCGGCGCCCTCCAGCTCGGCCGCGATGGCCGGTTCGGGCGGCGGGGCCGCGGGTTTACGAGCGGGTTTTGCGGGCACGGTACTCGTTGCGCAGCTTGAGGACCTCGTCCATGTACGCCGGCGGGCCCATCTTGCCGCGCATCAGCTTCCAGAAATCCTCGGTCTGGCGGTGCCATTCGGCCGCGGCGGCGGGGTCCAGCTTGACCACGGTCAGCCCGCGCTTGACCATCGCCGGGACCGCCTCATCGCCGAGCTTGCGGATGTCCGCGCTCTCCGCCTTCGCGGCCAGGGTCGCGGCGGCCTTCATCTTGATGCGCTGGTCCTCGGGAATCTTCATCCAGGCGGCCTTGTTGACCGCGACGCCGGCCATCAGCGGGCCCCATTTGAGGTCGGTCATGTACTTCGCCACCCCGAACCACTGGTTGAGCAGCGCGGCCAGCGGCGGCGAGTCGAAGACGTCGATCAGCCCGGTCTGGAGCCCGGGCAGCATGTCCGTGGACGCGAGCGGCACCGGCCGGAACCGGGCCAGCGAGTAGAGGTCCAGCGAGTGCTGGTCGCCCGCCCAGACGAAGAGCTTGGACTTGCGCAGGTCCTCGATGGAGGCGATGGGCTTTTTCGAGAAGAAGTGCGCCCAGCCGCCGTCCGTCCAGCAGAGCATCACGAACCCCTTCTTCTCCATATCCGCGTCGAGCTTGGGGATCATCCGCTCCCGCACCCAGTCCAGCTCGTCGTACCCGTCGAACATCAGGGGCAGGTGGAGGCAGAGCAGCCCGTCGTCCAGGAGCGAGAGCCCGACGGTGGACAACCCCGCCGCGTGGAGCTGGCCGATGCGGAGCATCTTCACCATGTTCGGCTCGTCCCCGAGGACGCCGCCCGCGTAGACGTTGAGCTTGACCTGGCCCCCCGAGATCCGGTCGAAGTCCTGGCCCATCTGCTTGATCATGGCGTGCCACGGCGACCCGTCCGGCGCCAGCGACCCGAGCTTGATCGTGAGGGGCTTGGCCGGGCCCGGGGCGGCGGAGGCCGCCGGGACGCGGGCGAAGACGGCCGCGCCCAGGAATGCGGCGCACAGGCGGGGGACGCGGGTCATGGGGTGCCTCCTTGGGCGGGATCGGGTTCGTCGGCGAGGAAGAGCTTGTCGGCGCGGCCCAGCAGCCACGCGGCCCGGCGGCGCGCCACGGCGTTCGCCAGGTTGAGCGGGTCGTCGTGCCCGGTCGAGGGGATCGCCAGCGCGGCGGCCAGCTTCGCCTTAAAGTCGGCGCGGTCCTGCTTCTGCACGGCGACGGCCTCGGCCCAGGCCACGAAGAGGCTGGCGCGGTGGCCGTGGGAAAGCTCCAGCGCGCGGTCATAGTGCGCCTTGAGGACCGCGGGATCCGGCGCGGGACCGGGGCGGGAGGCGGCGAAGTTCAGCATGAACTCGTGCGGCGCCCCCCCCTCGAACGTGTCGTCCAGGGCCAGGGCGCGGGACATCATCGCGTCCACCTCCGGCAGCCGGGCGATCATCTCCGCATCGCCCTTGTCGGCGGCGATGGCCAGCCCGAGCGCGGCCGCGCTCCAGTAGAGGAGCGGGACGTCGGATCGCCCCGCCCCGGCCGCGGTGGCGGCGGGATCCTTCGCCAGCGCCGCCCCGAATCCCGGGTGGGCCTCCCCCAGCCCCTTGAGCCCGTACTCCAGCCCGCGCAGCAGGAGCCGCCGCGCCCGGGCCGTGGCGGCGCGCTGGAGCGCGACGTCATCCTCGTGCTCCATCTCCGCCGGCTGCTGGACGTAGACGTAGGCGTAGAGGGTGTACCCCTTGCATGCCGTCATCAGCAGGTCGGGATTGTCCGGCGACTGGGCGAGGAGCGTCTCGATGAACTTGAGGGAGAACGGGAGGGCGTCGCCGACGAGCTGGAGGTCGTCGTCGGTCTCGTAGACCGAGGGCCCGGTGTTGAGCGAGGCCCCCACGCTGTTGACCGCCATCCGCTTGATGGAGCACCCGCCCAGGACGAGCAGGGCGCAGACGGCCGTCCGAATCCCTGATTTCATAGGGGCTTATTGTCCCACATCCCGGCGGACCGGCCGCTCCGGCATCCGCCCCGCAAAAATGAACGGGGGGGCCCCTGCGGGCCCCCCCGTCCGGTCATCCCCGGCCCGCGGCGGCGCGGGGTCAGCGCTTCGGGCCGCCGTGCTCCCGGTTCCGGTGTTCCCCGCCCTGGCCCGCACCGTTCCGGCCCTCGCCGGCGCCGTGGTCCCGGACCCCGTTGTCGGAATGCTCCCGGCCCGCCCGCCGCGCCGCCTCCCGGCGGCGGATCTGCGGATGGCGCCGCAGGAAGTCCTGCCGCTGCTCCGGGGTCATGGCCCGCCACCGCTCCGCCAGCCGCTCCCGGATTTCCGGGTGCGCGCGGCAGAATTCGGCGCGTTCGTGCGGGGTCATGGCGTCCCACTTCGCCTTGGCGGCCGCGCGGGCCAGCCGCGGATGCGCCTGCACCCACGCCTTCCGCTCTTCGGGCGTCATCGCCTCCCACTTCTCCTTCGCGGCCTGCTGGACGTCGGGATGCTGGCCGACCAGGTCGTTGGCCGTGCCGTCATCCAGGTGCTCCGTGTCCAGGTCCGCGTCCCCGTGGCCGGGCGTGGCCGGCGTGGCCGCGTTGGGGGAGTTCGCGTCGGGATTGCCGCCACCCGGGGTGGCCGGCTGGGTCCCTGCGGGCGTGGCAGCGGGCGGCCCGCCGTAGGCCCCGTCGGCCGCGCCGTACGCCGCCACCAGCAGCAGCGGCGCGACCAGCGCCGCCCAGGTCATCCATCGTGCCTTCATCGTGTCTCCTCCTTGGAGTCGCCGCGCCGCCGCCCCGGATTCCGGGCCGGCGGCCGCAACGGGTGCCGGATGTGCGTCCTTCCTGCTGATGATAACGCCGTGCCGGGCCGCCTATTGGCCCGTGGCCGCGAAACGTCGCGCCCGCCGCGTCGTTGACGGGTCCGGACCCCGTGCTACCATCGAAGTGAGCCGCCCGATGGAACCGATTTGCCTGATCATTCCCCCCTCGATCTTCCTGCTCGACGAACGGGTCTTCATGACCCTGGGGATCCTGCGGGTGGCCGCGGTCCTGGAGCGCGCCGGGCACCCGGTGGAGCTGCTCGACCTCTCCGGGATCGAGAACTTCGAGGAGGTCGCCCGGCTCCACGCGGCGTCCTCCCCGGCCCGGATCTTCGGGCTGACCTCCACGACCCCCCAGATGCCCGCGGCGTACAAGGTCACGCAGGTCCTGCGGGCCGCCCGGCCGGACGCGCGGATCATCCTGGGCGGGCCGCACATCACCCTCATCAACGCGGCGTACAAGGGCGAGATGCGCCGCAACATGCCCGGCCGCGCCGCGCTCGCGTACCGCCGGATGACCGAGGCCTACGACGTCCTGGTCGCCGGGGACGGCGAGCAGTCCATCTTCACCGCGATCCGGCCGGACGCGCCGAAGATGGTGGACGCCGACGATCCGGCTTCCACGCTGTTCCTGACCAACCAGTCGCTCAACGCCCTGCCCTTCCCCTCGAGGCACCTCGTGGACGTGGCGAGCTACCACTACGCGATCGAGGGGGTGCCGGCGCTCTCGATGATCGCGCAGCTCGGCTGCCCCTTCGAGTGCGGGTTCTGCGGCGGCCGGGAGTCGGCCATGCTGCGGCGCATCCGGATGCGCACGACGGAAAACATCGTGCAGGAGATGACCGAGATGCACCGCACCTACGGGGTGAACGGGTTCATGCTCTACGACGACGAGCTGAACGTGAACCCCAAGATGGTCGAGCTGATGAACGGCATCGCGGACGCCCAGCGCGCCCTGGGCGTGGAGTGGCGGCTGCGCGGGTTCATCAAGGCCCAGCTCTTCAACGACGCGCAGGCCGAGGCGATGTACCGGGCCGGCTTCCGGTGGATCCTCACGGGGTTCGAGTCGGGCTCCCCCCGCATCCTCCAGAACATCAACAAGAAGGCGACCCGGGAGGAGAACACCCGGTGCGTGGAGATCGCCCGGCGGCACGGGCTCAAGGTGAAGGCGCTAATGTCCATCGGGCATCCCGGCGAGACGCGCGCGACCATCCTGGAGACCCGCGACTGGCTGCTGGCGGCGAAGCCGGACGACTTCGACGTCACGATCATCACGACCTACCCCGGCACGCCCTACTACGACCGGGCGATCCGGGACACGGCGAAGCCGGACGTCTGGGTGTACACGTACCCGGCGACGGGCGACAAGCTGTACAGCTACGAGGTGGACTACACCGAAGTCGCGGACTACTACAAGGGCGACCCGGACGGCGGGTACAAGGCCTACGTCTACACCGACGCGCTGACCGCGGTCGAACTGGTGGAGCTGCGCAACCAGGTGGAGCGCGAGGTGCGCGCGGCGCTCAAGATCCCGTTCAATCCCTCGGCCCCGGCCCGCCGGTTCGAGCACAGCATGGGCCAGATGGGGTTGCCCGACCACATCCTCCGCCGCTCCGCCCTCGCTCCCGCCCCCTCAGTTTCCTAAGACCCCTCGGTCTACTGGCTGAGCTCCATGTCGCCGCCGCCCTCGTCGGGCGGGGCTTCCTCGGGCGCCGGCTCCGGCGCCGGTTCGGCGGCGGGTTTCGGCGCGGGCTTCGGCAGGACCTTCCTCGCAACCGGCTTCGGCTTCGGCGGCGCGACCGGCGCCGGGGCCGGCTTGGGGGCCTCGGGGCCCTCGGCGTGGAGGTCCATCAGCGTGACGCTCCCCTTCGCCTGGCGCTCGGTGGCGGGCACGATCTCGAGGCGCCATTCCTTGACCGCGCCCGGGTCCAGCCGGCCGTCGGCGTTCGCGGGCGGCACGCCCAGGTTCCACACGGCGTCGGGCAGGAAGGCGTCGAGCCCCATCCGCAGCGGCGTCGCGTCCGCCCCCGCCTCGCGCACCGCCGCGAACCGCTCGCCCCCCTCCTCGGCCAGGATGACCTTGAGCAGGACGGGCGGCTGCGCGGGATCGGCCTTGACCGTGGCCACGACCGCCACGGCGCCGACGAGCCCGCGCGGCAGGTCGTGGAACACCGCGGCGTTCGTCCAGTGCTGGTACGGCAGCGGGGCGGACCACCAGCCCAGGACCAGGCCCTCGCCCGGCACGGCCCGGCCGACGCAGTTGATGGTCTCGGTATCGGCGCGCCAGCCGAACGGCCCCGCGCCCGGCGGGACGTTGAGGCCCCAGCGCGGCGACGGCGCCGGCCCCCGGTCCTTCCACGCCGCGAGGTCGTCGATCTCCACGTCCACCGGCTGCGCCCCCTCGTGGACCCCGGTCACGGCGATCCCCCTGACCGCCGCCGGACCGAAACCGCCGCCGCCGGGACCCCCCCAAAAATCCAGGGGCCCCTCCGCCCAGGCCGTGGTCAC
Source organism: uncultured bacterium (assembly GCA_964400385.1). Lineage (GTDB taxonomy): Bacteria > Oederibacteriota > CAKKQC01 > CAKKQC01 > CAKKQC01 > CAYNUZ01. Next base: position 8,614 of record CAYNUZ010000092.1, read on the forward strand.
CGGCGCGGAGGTGTACACGTACCCGCCCGCCGCGGGCGCGGCGGCGGCGCTGAGCGCCCCGATCCGGATCTCGGCCACCGGCTGGGCGGCCTTGACCCGCAGCGACAGCCCGCGCCAGTCCCGGAGGTTGAGCGGCGTCGCGGGGGTCAGGGACCAGACCGTCCCGTCGGCCAGCGCCGGCACGCCCGCCAGCTTGAGGTCGCGGGCCGAGGCCGGGCCCGGGCC
>CAYNUZ010000093.1:0-8776 GCA_964400385.1 uncultured bacterium
CCCCCAACGCCCTCCGCCCGGCGCCCGACTTTCCCACCGCGGGGCCGGCCGCCCACGTGACGGAAATCTTGTGGGTCGAGAGCAGGTCCCCGAACGGCTGCCAGGCGTAGTCCAGCGCGAACGCGCCCAGCCTGAGCCCGAACCCCGCGCACATGCCCGCGAGGCCCGATTCAGCCTGCTGGCGGGCGCGGAACTGGTATCCGCCGCGCAGGGTCAGGGGCCCGACAATGCGGGCCTCGGCACCCCCGCTCACCGCCAGGCGGCCGGTCACGAACGGGATCCCCGCGTCGAGGGCCACCTGCACCGGGACCGCCCCCGCGCCTTCCCGGTACGAGAATCCGGCATGCAGCGCCGAGGGCAGGAGGCCGCCGCGCAGGTTCGGCCCCAGGTGCTCCAGCGCCCAGGCCATCGAGGCCTGGAAGGAGACCGGGATCACGCTGCCGAGGCTGATGCCGGGCCGCAGGTCGCCCCCCGCACCCTGGACGGCCTCGAGCGCCATGCCGCTCCACCCCGCCCCGCCGTTGAACCAGTCGGGGTTGACGTACGCATAGGAGAGCGCCGCCGCGATGTCGCGGACGGAGGAGGTCCCGGTCCGGGCGCCCCCCGCATCGAACAGCTCCAGCTCGCCGTAGTCCAGCGTCGCCAGGGACACTCCACCGACACCGCCCCACAGCGGGCCGGCGGCGGCGAGCGCGCCGACCTGGAAATCCCCCCGCCATCCCCCGTCCATCCGGACGGCGTCGCGCGTGGCGGTCACGTGCAGGCTCCGGAGCTGCCCGAGCCCGCCCGGGTTCCAGGTCATCGAGGACGGGTCATCCGCCACGGCCGTGAACGCCCCCGCCAGCGACGCGGAACGCGCGCCCGCGGCGCGCTCGACCAGGGACCCCGATTCGTTGCGGGCCAGGAAGAGGTTCTCCTGCGCGCCGACGGTCGCCGGGCCCAGCAGGGCGGCGAGGAGGGCCGCGACCGGCCTCACCGCTTCACCAGCACCTTCACGAGCGGGAACACGCGCTCGCCCCCGCCGGCCCACCGGGCCCGGACGCGGATCGCGTAGACCCCTGGCGTCCACTGGCTGAGGTGCGTGAGCGTCACCTGTCCGTTGGCCCGCGGCACGTCACTCCAGGTTCCTTCGTAGACCCTCTCGAAGGACGCGTTGTAGGCTTCCGCCGTCACCAGGTCCGCGTCATCCGCGAGGGTCATCGCCAGCCGGAGGGTGTCGCCCGAGACGGGATTGGGATAGGCGGAGACGTCCAGCGGCTTGGGGGCGATGCTTTCCGTCCGGCTGGCCGTCCCGGCAAATGCGCCGTTGGCGTACCCGGATGCATGGGCCGTCAGGGTGACGGGGCCGGCCGTCTCCGCCCGGAGGGACCAGGTGAACTGCGCCGTCCCGCCGGCGGGGATCGTGAGAGACGCCGACACGGCCGGTCCCGCGAGGATCGCGATGCGGTCCGGATCGGATCGGTCGAGGGTGAGCACCAGGCTGCCCATCGCCCCGGCCCCGGTATTCCCCACCGTGAGGACCAGCGAGAACGGGTCATGCTCGCGGAGCGCCCCGCCCGGCCGGTCGAGGATGGCCGTGAGCGCCGCCCGGGCGGGCATGGGCAGGGCCAGGGACAGCGACAGGAGGGCCGCCGCGGGGCCGAACAGGGAGCGGGAGCGGGGCGGCTGCAAGATCGTCAATTATATCGGGGCCGGCAGGCCGCGCCAGACCTTCAATACTTCGGGCAGTCCGGATCGACCTCGTTGGCCCACGCGTCGATCCCCCCCGCCACGTTTTTCGCCTTCTTGAACCCCACCTGGTGGAGGAACTGGACCGCCCGGGCGCTGCGCATGCCGGTATGGCAGTACACGACGAGGTCGTCGGCCGTATCCAGCTCGTTGACCCGGGCCGGCAGGTTCCCCAGCGGGATCAGCCGGGCGCCCGGCAGCCGGTTGATCTCCCACTCCTCGGGCTCCCGGACGTCGAGGATCACCGGCGGCGTCCCGCCGTCGATCAGGCGCTTCACGTCCTCCACGGTGATCTCGGGCACGCCCGTGAACCCGTTGACCTGCTCCTCCTGTCCCCGGCCGACGCCGCAAAATGCGTCGTAGTCGATGAGCTTCGTCACGGTCTTCGTGTCGCCGCACAGCGGGCAGGCGGGGTCCTTGCGCAGCTTGAGCTCGCGGAACGTCATCTCCATGGCGTTGTAGATCAGCCACCGGCCCATGAGCGTGCGCCCCTTGCCCAGGATCAGCTTCACGGCCTCGGTCGCCTGCACCACGCCGATCATGCCCGGCAGGATGCCCAGCACCCCGCCCTCGGCGCAGCTCGGGACCGATCCGGGCGGCGGCGGCTCGGGGTACATGCACCGGTAGCAGGGCCCCTGGTCCGGCACGAAGACGGTCGCGTGCCCCTCGAACCGGAAGATGGACCCGTAGACCAGCGGCTTCTTCGTGAGGTACGCGGCGTCGCACGAGAGGTACCGCGTCTGGAAGTTGTCCGTGCCATCCACGATGACGTCGTACTGCCGGAAGAGTTCCAGCGCGTTGGCCGACGTCAGCATCTCCTTGTACGGGTTGACCGTGACGTGCGGGTTGATGGACTTGAGCCGCGCCACCGCGGAGTCCACCTTCGGCTTCCCCACCCAGTCCGTGCTGTGCATGATCTGGCGCTGGAGGTTGGTGACGTCCACCACGTCGAAGTCCACGATGCCCAGCGTCCCGACGCCGGCGGAGGCGAGGTACAGCGCCGACGGCGACCCCAGGCCGCCTGCGCCGATGAGCAGGACCTTGGCCTCGGCCAGCTTCTGCTGCCCGGCCAGCCCCACCTCGGGCAGGATCAGGTGGCGGCTGTACCGGAAAATCTCTTCCTTTGAAAGTGCCATGAATGCTCCTTGCCTTGCGTTACGAGTGGGAAAGGACTATTTTCCCAAAAGACTCCCGGGACAGCAATCGGGCCAGGGCCTCGGCCGCCTGCGCCGCGGGAAACACCCTGTCCAGGGTCACCTTGAGCTTTCCCAGTTCAAACAGCCGCAGCAGGGCCTCAAGTTCCCGGCGGGTGCCGATATAGCACCCCTTGATGGAAAGCTGGCGGGAGAAGACATACCGGAGGTCCACGGCGGCTTCCGGGCCCGTCGTGGCCCCGCAGGTCACCAGCGTGCCGCCGGGCGCCAGGCTCTGGAGGGCCGGCTTGAAGACCGCCGGGCCGATGTGCTCGAACACCACATCCACCCCCCTCCCACCGGTCGCCGCCCGCACCTGCTTCCAGAACTCCGGATCGGTCGAGTCGAACACCTCCGTCGCCCCCATCGTTTTCGCCCGGTCGCGCTTGGCCGGCGACGTCGCGGCGGCGAGGACGCGGGCCCCGAGGTGGTGCGCGATGGCCATGCCGGCGACCCCCACTCCGCTCCCCGCGCCCATGATGAGGACGCTCTGTCCCGGCTTGAGGGTGGCGAGGTGGTGCAGCATGTGCCAGGCCGTGATGAACGTGACGGGGATCGCGGCGGCCTCCTCGAAGGACAGGGTGGACGGCTTCTGGTGCAGGGCCGTGGCGGGGACCTTGACCAGCCCCGCATACCCACCCCAGACCGGGCCGGCGCCGACCACCGTGCGGTTCTGGCAGATGTTCTCATTCCCGGCATCGCACTCCGGGCACTTCCCGCAATTCAGGATCGGGTAGAGCACCACCGGATCGCCCGCGTGCCATTGGGCGACCCCCGGCCCGAGCGCCTCGACCGTCCCCGCAATATCGGTCCCGGGCGCGTGCGGCGGAGTGATCTTGTACGCGGGAATGCCCTTGATGACCCAGACGTCCAGCCGGTTGACGGCGCACGCCCGCACCCGGACGACAACCTCGCCCGGCCCCGGCACCGGATCCGGCGCCTCGCCCGCCACGAGCCGGTCGGGCTCGCCGAACTCCCGGAAGAATGTCGCGCGCATCGGCCCGCTCCCGTTCGGGGCGGCGGTCAGCCCTTGACGGCCGCGACGATGGCCGCGGCGTCAATGCCGTAGGCGGCCATGAGCTCCTTCGGCTGGCCCGACTGGGGCACCTTGCGGATGCCCAGCAGGGTCACCGGGGCCAGCCCGGCCACGGCCTGGCAGACCGCGTCGCCGAGCCCGCCGTTGACCGAGTGGTCCTCGACGGTGATGAGCCGCTTCGTTTCCTTCGCGGCCTTCACCAGGGTCGCCGTGTCGATCGGCTTGATGGAGTAGGCGTCAATGACCCGGACCGCGATCCCTTCGGCCTTGAGCTTGTCCGCGGCCTCGATCGCCTCGAACAAGGTGACACCCGCCGCGACCACCGTGACCGTGTCGGACGCCGACGACCGGACGGTCTTGGACCCGCCGATCGGGAAGGACTCCTCGTTGCCGTAGATCACCTTGACCTTCGGCCGGCCTGTCCGGATGTAGACGATCCCGTCCGTCTTCGCGGCCTCGGCGGTCAGCGCCTCGGCGCAGACCGCATCCGACGGGTACAGGACCGTGGTATTGAACAGCGGACGCATCATCGCCAGGTCCTCGAGCGCCATCTGCGACGGGCCGTCCTCGCCGATGGAGACCCCCGCGTGGCTGCCGCAGAGGATCAGGTGCTTCGGGTGCGAGAATCCGGCCATCCGGATGAAGTCGTAGGCGCGGGACAGGAAGGCGGCGAACGTGGAGGCGTAGACCGTCTTGCCCTCGGTGGCCATCCCCAGCCCCAAGCCCACCATGTTCTGCTCGGCGATGTACCCTTCCACGAACCGGTCCGCGTAGGCCGCCTTGAACTTGTCCGCGTACGTCGAATTCTTCACCTCGCCATCCGTGACGACGACCGCCGGGCTGGCCGCGCCCATCTTGACCAGCGCGGCGCCGTAGGCCTCGCGGGTCGCGGCCTCGTCGCCGATCTTGTACGCCAGCGGGATCCGGAAGGACGCCGCGACCTCGGCGCGGGGCGCGCCCGCGGCCCACGTCCCCGCGGGGCGGCTGATGGTGACGTTCGTGTCACCCAGTTCCGCCACGGCCTTGTCCGCCTCGTCCTTCTTCAGCGGCTTGCCGTGCCAGCCCTCCTTGCCGGAGAGGAAGGAGACGCCCTTGCCTTTTTCCGTGACGGCAATGACGGCGAACGGCTTCCCCGCCGTGGTCCGGGCCTTCGCCAGGACGGCCTGCAGCGCGGCGACGCTGTGGCCGTCCACGACTTCGGCCGTCCAGCCGAACGCGCGGAACATGCCGGCCACGGCCTCGCCATCATGCCGGTGCATCGTGGGGCCGCTCTGCCCGAGCCCGTTGAGGTCCACGATCGCGACGAGGTTGTCCAGCTTGTTGAAGGCCGCGAAGTGCGCCGCTTCCCACACCGACCCCTCGGCCGTCTCGCCGTCGCCCAGCAGGCAGTACACACGGGCGGCCAGCTTGTCCATCTTCTTCGCCACCGCGATCCCGGCCGCGGCGGACAGCCCCTGGCCCAGCGAGCCCGTGGCCACCTTGGTCCAGGGCAGGCGCGGCATCGGATGCCCCTCCAGCCGGCTGGAGAATTTCCGGAGCGTCAGCAGGTCGTCGTCGATGCACCCGGACTCCTTGAGGCAGGCGTACAGGATCGGCGCGGCGTGGCCCTTGGAGAGCACGAACGCGTCGGCCTCCCGCTGGTCCGGGTTGGCCGGGTTGTAGGCCATCTCGGAGAAGTACAGGACCGCCATGATCTCGGCGGCGGACATGCAGGTGGTCGGATGCCCGGTCCCCGACGCCGTCGTCATCAGGATGCTGTGCTTCCGGAGCTTCTGGGCCATCCGGGAAAGTTGTTCCGCCGCCACCTGCGCCGTCGCCATCGCCGCCTCCTTGAACCTGTGTTTCAGAAACGAAAGGACCGGACCGGCCCGGGAGACGAATCCCCCGGTGCCCGGTCCGGCCCGGTCAAACGCCCGCCGTCAGTTCTTCTTGACGTGCAGCCCGCACTCCTTCGAGTCCGGATTCTCCCACCACCACCGGCCGGCGCGCTCGTCCTCGCCCGGCTTGATCGCCCGGGTGCACGGCTCGCACCCGATCGAGGGATAGCTCTTGTCGTGCAGCTTGTTGTACGGCACGTCGTGCTGCTTGATGTAGTCCCACACCATCTTCGAGGTCCATTCCGCGATGGGGTTCAGCTTCCAGATGCCGCCGAAGCCCTTGTCGATCTCGACCTTGGCGACGGCGTTCCGCGTGACGTTCTGGTCGCGCCGCAGGCCCGTGATCCAGGCGTCGCAGGTGGACAGCACCTTCTTGAGGGGCTCGACCTTGCGGATGTTGCAGCACTCCTTGCGGTTCTCGATGGACTCGTAGAACGAGTTCATGCCCTTCGCCCGGACCATCGTCTCGACCTTCTGGTTGTCGGGAAACATGACCTCGAGGGTGATGCTGTACTTGTGCTGGATCTCGTGCATGACGTCGTAGGTGGCCTGCGGCAGGCGCCCGGTGTCCAGGCTGAAGATCCGCGCCTTCTTGTCGATGTTCTGGAGCATGTGGATCAGGATCACGTCCTCGGCGCCGAAGCTCGACGCGAGCGCGATCTTGGACCCGAATTCCTTCAGGCCCCAGGCCAGCAGCTCCTGCGCGGTCATCTTCTCGAAATCAATTCCGGCGTATTTCTCGGCCACGGCGGTCGTCACGGGTGTCTCCTCCTGGATCGGGTGAATCGGATCTTCAGTATTCCGGGTGAAGCGACATTGTAAACCAAGGCACACACCGAATCAACGGCGGGACCATCCCAGACGATTCATTCTTTTCCTTCTCCTCCCGTCCCGGGAGGAGGTCGTCTGCGGGCCGACTCCTGTCGGCCGGGAGCCCCAGGGGTGAGGTGGGCGCGGGAGGCACCCTCACCCCCAAAGCCCCCTCTCCCTAGAGGGAGAGGGGAAGGAAGGATGCGACGGGAGGAATTACCACTGCCCCGTCAGCGTGGGCGCGGCGGCCCCGGCGCCCACGCTGGTGAGCTGCTCCAGGAACTTGCCGTCCTCCACGTTGACGAGGGCGATCTGCCACGAAAACGGGTTCTGGGTCCCCGTGGCCACCGCCATCCGGCGGCCGGCGGGATCCCACGCCGGGGCGTTGGTCCGTCCCTCCTTCGTCACCGAGCTCGGCGTCCCGCCCTCGGCCGGGATGCCCCAGATATTGGACTCCTCGGCCTTGTACAGGACATAGACGATCCGGTCCCCCTTGGGCGACCAGGCGGGCGCGCCCACCGAGCCGTCCTTGGCGGTGTAATCCGTCATCGGCTGGGCCTGGTGCGTCTGGAGCGAGTACACCCACAGGTTCTGCTCGCGCTCCGTCGAACCCACGAAGGCCACGCGCATCCCGTCGGGCGAGATCGTCGGCGCGAAGCAGCCGCCCTCCGGGAACTCGTACAGCGTCTGGAGGTTGGACCCGTCCGCCTCCGATTCCCAGATCTGCCGGCCGTCGGCGAACCGCAGGACGTCCCGGCCGGGGACCCAGCAGGGCGCGTTCCGGAGGTTCAGGTTCCGTCCCAGCGTCCCGAGCGACCCCCACTCGCCGATCCGGACCGTCGCGCGGCTGACCAGGTTGAGGACGTTGAGGCGCATCTGCGACCCCGCATCCTCCCAGTAGGCCACCAGCGTCCCGTCGCTGTTGACTGCGGGAAACCACACCGCACCCGACACCACCGCCTCGGGCGGCTCGCCGCGGCGGAACTTCCAGAGCTTGCCCTGCGAGGTGTAGAGCAGCGTGCCCGGCGGAAGCACCGGGCCGCGCACCTCGTGCGCCACCACCGGCTTGGGCGCCTCCTTGGCGCGGCACCCGGCGAGGAGCGCCACGGCGGACGCCGCGCACAGGATCCTCGCGAGCCGTTCAGCGCGCATCGGTCTTCCCCCACCACACGGGCAGCTCCGACGCGCCATCCTGGGTCAGGCGGGTCTGGACCTGGCCGTCGGTCGTCGTCACCCACAGGTCGCCGCGGAGCAGGAAGGCGATCCGGTCACCGGAGGGCGAGAACGCGGCGGCGGTCCCCCCGCGCGACGTCACCTTGGTCACCGGGGATTTCTCCGCGTCGGTGACGATGGCGACGTTTTCCTCGGTCCCCTGCACCAGGGTGCAGGCGATCCGGCGGCCGGCCGGGTCCCACGCCAGCGGCGCCTCGGCCGTGACCCCCTTCATCACCTGGTGCGGACCCGAGCCGTCGGCGTTGGCCACGTTGATCGTCTCGCCGTTGCGGTAGGCCAGGTGGCTCCCGTCCGGCGACCAGGAGGGCCGGTCGCCCTCGAACAGCTCGCGCACCGCGCCGCTGATGACGTCCACCGCATACACCTTGTCGAGATTGAGCTCGTTGATCACCACGGCGATGGTCCCGTGCGCGGTCGTCGAGGCGAACGCGGTCGCCCGGCCGGGGATCGCGTACGACTGCAGGTTGAACCCGTCACGATGGATGCCCCACAGCTTCCCCGCCTTGAGGAAGACGAGGCGCTGCCCATGGAGGCTCCAGCCCGGGACCAGCTCGTCCCGCTCGCCGAATTCGGTGAGCGCGGTCTCGTCCCCGGAGGCGGGATCGAGCGTCAGCAGGTTGACCCCGCTGGGCTTGCGCGCCACGCAGGCGATGCTGTGCCCCTCCGGATCCATCGACGGCGCCCAGTGGTCGTAGGCGAACCCGGAGAGGCACCGCTTGTCCTCCCCGCCCGGCGCCACGGACCAGACCTCGGGCTTGCCGGTGGAACGGCTGACGAACACCAGGCGGTCGGACGGGAGCGTCGCCGAGGCGGACGGTGCGGGACGCATGGTCGCGGGCTTCACCGCCACCGCAGGGGCGGGGACGGAGGCGGCCGGCGGCGGGGCCGGCGACACGGGA